>JAHECQ010000326.1 GCA_024641625.1 Acidimicrobiales bacterium
GAGGTCGTCCAGGCCGGAGCCCGAAGTCTCGGTGAGGACACCGCTGCGCTGTACCTCGGCCTGGTCATCGGCGACGACCGAGCGCAGTCGACGGCACAACAAGCTCGTTTCCGTGCCACGGGACTCAGTCACCTCCTGGCAGTCTCCGGGCAGAACGTGGCATTCGTCTTGTTGGTCGTGGGCCCGGGGCTTCGCCGGATGGGTCCGATCGGTCGGCTCGCCGGCACCGGTGGCGTGTTGGTCGTGTTCGCCCTTGCCACGGGGCTCGAACCCTCGGTGATGCGAGCCACGGCAACCGCCGCCATCGGCGCCTGGTCGATCAGCCTCGGTCGACCTGCGTCGGGCGTCCATCTGTTGTCGTTGGCAGTGGGGCTGTTGATCCTGATCGATCCGTTCCTCGTCGAGTCCATTGGATTTCGGCTCTCGGTCGCAGCGAGCTGCGGCATGCTCCTGCTTGCACCATCTCTGGTGCGTCGCCTGCCGGGGCCCCGGTGGGTGGCCGAGGCCGTCGGCACCACGTTGGGGGCTCAACTCGCGGTGCTGCCGTTGCTGCTGGTGTCCTTCGGCCCGGTCTCGTCGGTGAGCGTGCCCGCGAATCTGCTGGCGGGATGGGCGGCGGGATTGGTGATGACCTGGGGCATGTCGGCAGGGTTGGCGGCCGGCCTCCTCGAACGGCAGCTGCACCGGAGCGCGCTTGCCGAGGTCGTGCAGCGGCCTGCCGGGTGGCTGGTCGACTGGGTGGACGGCGTCGCCCGCTGGGCGTCGCATGTGCCGGCACCGGTGGTGTCGGCGGCGACGGCGGGCCCCGCCATCGGCAGCGCACTCGTGATCTGGACGGTCGCCGGGTGGGTCCGGTCGCGACCGCAAGCGAAGGTCACGAGGACGAGGTTGTCGTTGGCGTCGGCGATGTTGGTGCTCATTCTCGTGCTCGTATCGGCTGATCGTGCCCCCAGTGCGCACATTCGATTCCCCGACGGGGCCTCGTACTGGCCTCCGGACGACCAGCACCCGTCGGTGGTGGTGATCACCGCCGAAGCGAAAAGCGCATTACCAGCAGCGCTGCTCGATGCAGGCGTCGATTCCACGGACATTCTCGTCTTCGAGCGGGGTGATCGGGTCGCGCGCCCACTCTTGTCGGATCTGATCGATCTCCTGGCTCCGGGCCTGGTGCTGGCACCACCCGACCATGTCATCTCGGGTGCGTACGCCGTCCTTGCGCCGGCGCGAATCGACCTCAACGGACCGCAACTGTTGATCGAGCCGGTCGGCCACCGCCTTCGGGTGTCGAGCGAGTAGGTTCCGAAGGTGGGTTCGGTGATGATGATCAAGGGCGACGATCTCACGCTCGTCGCCCAAGCGGTGCAGGACGCCGTCCGGCAATTGCTCGGCAGCGGTGATCGTTCGCTCATGGTGGAGGAGGTCGGCGAGGAACACTACGGCCGAGACGGGGGCGAGCCCGATCTCACGCCCCTGGTCAACGCGGCGCATACCCCACCGTTCCTGACCGAGAAGCGCATCGTCGTCGGCCGACACCTCGGCCTGTTCACCCGGGCCGAGCAGGTCGTCGAACTCGTCCGCTGGCTGGAGGACCCACTCGACAGCACCGATCTCGTGTTGGTCTGGGAGAAGGGGTCCAGCTCGACACGGTTGGGCGCGGTGCCCAAGAGCCTGAAGGAGGCCATCGCCAAACGCGGCGGGACCGAAGTCGACGCCAGCCCCTCCGGAAGGGGTCGCAAGGCGTTGCTCGATCGGCAGTTGGCCGATGCTCCGGTTCGCCTCGATTCCTCGGCCCGGTCCTTGATCGCCAACCGACTCGGTGATGACGTCGGTCGACTTCGCCAGATTCTCGAGACACTGGTCAGCACCTTCGGTCCGGGGGCCGCGCTGGGAGCCGACGACGTCGAACCGTTCCTCGGTCAAGCGGCCGACGTTCCCCCGTGGGAACTCACCGATGCGCTCGACAGCGGCGACATCGCCACTGCCCTCGACCGTTTGCACCGGATGATGAGCGGCGGCGATCGCCACCCACTCCAGGTATTGGCAACGCTCCACGGTCACTATCAGCGAGCGATGGCGTTGGACGGGGCACAAGTGGTCGACGAGCGAGCTGCTGCAGACTTGCTGGGGATGAAGGGGTCGACCTTCCCGGCGAAGAAGGCCCTCACGCTGAGTCGGCGCCTCGGGCCCGAACGGGTTCGTCAGTCGATGACGCTGTTGGCCCAAGCCGACCTGGCACTACGGGGTGCCAGCGCGGTCGAGCCGGAGGTGGTCATGGAAGTCCTGGTGGCTCGACTCGCCCGGATCGGTCGCTGAGGCGGGTCGACGACGGTGGAGAACGGGTGGCTCAGGCCTCTTCGCCGAGAGAGCGGACACGAGCGGTGAGGCGGCTCTTGCGGCGAGCGGCCGAGTTCTTGTGAATGACGCCCTTGGCGGCGGCCATGTCGATGCGCTTGATGGCCAGACGAAGGCTCTCGACCTCGTTGTCGGTGCCGGCTGCAGCCTCAGCTGACTTGACGCGGGTACGAAGTTCGGCCCGCACGCTGCGGTTACGCAAGCGACGCTTCTCGTTCTGCGCGTTGCGCTTGATCTGGCTCTTGATGTTGGCCACGGAAAACCTCTTGCTGCACTGGGACCGCTCGAGGATAGCCCGTCGATCGGGCCGGCCCAACCGAGCGGGGGGCCTTGCTGGTAGATTCGACCCGGACATGGCCCGTGATCACGCACTTTCCAGTCGCTTCAACGCAGGCGACATCACCAAGATTCGAAACATCGCGATCATCGCCCACATCGATCACGGCAAGTCCACCCTCGCCGATCGCATGCTGGAGTTGTGTGGCGCCGTCGAGGCCCGTGACATGCGGGCGCAATACCTCGATTCGATGGACATCGAGCGCGAACGTGGTATCACGATCAAGCTCCAGAGTGTCACCCTCAGCTACAAGGGGCACCAGATCAACATCATCGACACGCCGGGCCACGTCGATTTCGGATACGAGGTCAGCCGCTCGCTTGCAGCCTGTGAAGGCGTGGTGCTCGTGGTCGACGCCGCGCAGGGCATCGAGGCCCAGACGCTGGCCAACATGTACCTGGCGCTCGACAACAACCTCGAAGTGGTTGCCGCGCTGAACAAGATCGACCTGCCGGCAGCGGATCCCGACCGCTACGCCCAGGAGATCGAACACGTCCTCGCCATTCCTGCCGACGACGTCCTTCGGATCTCGGCCAAGACCGGCGAGGGTGTCCCCGAACTGCTCGATGCGGTGCTCGAACGGATCCCGCATCCCTCGGGCGACCCCGACGCGCCGCTCCAGGCCCTGATCTTCGACTCGCATTTCGACACCTATCGCGGCGTGGTCTCGAGCATCCGCGTGATGAACGGTGTGATGCGGACAGGCGATCGACTCAGGTTCATGCAGGCGGGCAGCACCCACCTGGCCGACGAGATCGGCATCCGTACACCCGCCAACCTGCCCGTCGACGAGTTGGGTCCGGGTGACGTCGGCTACCTGGTCGCCGGCATCAAGGACGTCCGCGAGGCCCGGTCGGGCGAAACCATCACCGAGGCGTCGCGTCCGGCGGCCGAAGCTCTCGAGGGATACCGGGAGCCGCAACCGATGGTCTTCGCCGGGTTGTATCCCGTGGACGGTGACGACTACGAAAGCTTCCGTGATGCGCTCGACAAGCTTCGTCTCGACGATGGCAGCTTCACCTTCGAGCCCGAGACCAGCACCGCGCTCGGCTTCGGGTTTCGCTGCGGATTCCTGGGCCTGCTCCACATGGAGATCATTCGGGAGCGCCTCGAGCGCGAATTCGATCTCAATCTCATCGCCACCTCACCATCGGTGAAGTATCGAATCACGCTCAATACCGGGGCCGAGTTGGTAGTGGACAATCCATCGGATCTTCCTCCCTCAGGCGACTGGACGCGTATCGAAGAGCCATATCTCAAGGCATCGATGATCACGCCGAAGGCCTACACCGGCACGTTGATGGAGCTTTGCCAAAGTCGGCGTGGGCAGCTTCAGCGGATGGACTATCTGTCGCCCGAACGTCTCGAGTTGGTGTACAACCTTCCCTTGGCCGAGGTCGTCATCGACTTCTTCGACCAGTTGAAGAGTCGCAGCCAGGGGTACGCGAGCCTCGATTACGAGCCCATCGACTACGAGCCTGGCGATCTCGTGCGCGTCGACATCCTCTTCAATGGGGAGCAGGTCGATGCCTTTTCCACCATCGTGCACCGAGACAGTTCCTATGACTACGGCCGCCGAACGGCCGAGAAACTCCGTGAGATCATTCCTCGTCAGCAGTTCGAGGTGCCGATCCAGGCAGCGATCGGTGGCCGGATCATCGCCAGGGAGACCGTCAAGGCCTATCGAAAGGATGTGACCGCCAAGCTCTACGGTGGCGACGTCACTCGCAAGAACAAACTGTTGAAGAAACAGAAGGAGGGCAAGAAGAAGATGAAGAGCATCGGACGAGTCGAGATCCCGCCGGACACCTTCATTCGCGCCCTCCGCCTCGACGACTGACCGTTCGCTCCTACCATGAGCTCCGGCCTTCGTTGGTCCGGCCCGGGCGGTTGGGCGACTAAGCTGATGGCCTTCCTCTCGCACGGCCGGTAGGAGCCCTCCAGTACCCATGCTCGACGAACGCAAATCCGAACGCTCGCTCGACGAACGCAAAGCAGCCATCCTGACCGCGGTCGTCGAGGAGTACATCGAGACGGCTCAGCCGGTGGGATCGAGCGCGATTGCCCGAGCTGCGTTGGTGAAGGTGTCGCCGGCGACGGTGCGCAACGAGATGGCGGCGCTCGAGGCCGACGGCTTCCTGGTCCAGCCACACACCTCG
>JAHECQ010000327.1 GCA_024641625.1 Acidimicrobiales bacterium
TGTGGAGGATCGAGGCGATGCTCAGGAAGTTACGGCGATCGACTTCGGTCCAGTCGTCGAGGATCCCGGCGAAGGCCGGCGCGAGCCAGTCCCGTCGGCCCTCCAGGTCGAGGGCGCCGCTCCCCCGGCCGAAGGTCGCCACCACAGCGCCGACCGTGTCCGGATCGGCATCGGACAACCGCCGGAAGATCTTGCGGTGTGAGTCGAGGTAGTCCTCGAGGTCCGCCGGGCTGGACTGCCCGGCGGGCACACCGATGCCCTCCCTGACATGATCTGCGGCCGCGTCGAGGAGCGCCTCCTTGTCGGGGAAGTACCGGTACACCGTGGGAACCGAGACGCCTGCTCGTCGAGCGACGGCGGGGATGGACAACCCGGCGAGGTCCTCCCCGATCACGCTGATCGTCGCGTCGAGGATCGTCCTCCTCGTCGCCTCGGCCTGCGCCGCCCGCACGGGGCTCGAATATCCTCTGCTTCCCAACGGATGCCTCCATCTTTGGCTAAAGGGAAAGTATTGCCAATATGTTTCCTATTGTCAATATCAGGCACGCGGGAAACCTTCCCAACCGATCTGACCGGCACCGATGAGTGGACTGACGACCGAATCGAGCGGTCTTGCCCCGTCTCGTTCACTCGCAGGGATCAACGACCCTCCCCGCCAACTGGCTAGAGTCCGGTCCGTTCACTCTGGTCGAAGAGGAAACGATGGCTGCTGGTCTTGTTGGGTTGCTCGATGATGTCGCCGCGCTGGCAAAGCTGGCGGCGGCATCGATCGATGACGTCGGTGCGGCCGCCGGAAAGGCCAGCGCCAAGGCCGCCGGAGTGGTCGTTGACGATACGGCGGTCACACCGGCCTATGTCCAGGGGCTGACAGCCCAACGCGAGCTACCGATCGTCGCGAAGATCGCCAAGGGCTCCCTTCGCAACAAGCTGCTCTTCGTCATTCCGGTCGCTCTCGTCCTCAGCGAAGTGGCGCCGATCCTGATCGAGATCATTCTGATGGCCGGCGGTGCGTTCTTGTGTTTCGAGGGAGCGGAGAAGATCTACCACAAGATCAAGGCCGACGACCACGACCACGACATCGCCGCAGTCGTCCAGGGACCCGAAGCCGAGGCGGCGATCATCGCAAGTGCAGTCCGGACCGATCTCATTCTCTCGGCCGAGATCATGGTGATCTCCCTCAAGGAAGTGCTGGACGAGGGCCTGCTCCAACGGACGGTCATCATGGTGATCGTTGCCCTGTTCATAACCGTTCTCGTCTACGGCGTCGTCGCTCTCATCGTGAAGATGGACGACGTCGGTCTCTCGCTCGCGCAACGAGACTCCGAGATTTCACGACGAGTCGGTCGACGGCTCGTGTCGGCGATGCCGGTCTTGTTGAAGGGGCTGACGGTCGTTGGGACCGCAGCAATGCTGTGGGTCGGAGGCCACATCCTGATCGTCGGTACCCACGGCTCTACGAGGTCGTTCACGACCTCGAAGCGTCGGTCGCCGACGTGGGCAGCATCGGCAGTGTGCTCTCGTGGTTGGTCAACACTGGGTTGTCCGCCGTTGTCGGACTCGTTGTGGGCATTGTGGTCGTCTCCATCATCTCCAGATTCCACAACGCCGAACCGGCCACCGGTCGTCCTGCACCAACAACTCCTCCTGCTTGACTGCCGCCGAAACGATGTGCCTCAGGTGAAGGAGTAGGCGTCGGGATCGGGTTGGCGGGTGTCGTTCCAGAACTCGATGACCGACTTGGGGGCGATGGCGATCACACGATCGCGATCGCCCCGATACCAGTTGTCGAACGTCTTGAGGCTCTGGACGAACGACGGCAGCTTCTCCAGAAGATCGCTCTGATAGGCGGCCAACGCCTCATCGGTCACCGACATCGAACGAGCCCCACGTTCGAACAAGAGCCGCAACGACTCCACGATGTAGCGAACATGACACTCGGCGAATAGCATCCCGTTGCCGCCATGACCCAACACGCCGTTGGGACCCGGGGTGATGAACAGGTTGGGGCTGTCGGCTGCTGCGATGCCCAGGTAGGCCTCGGGTTCGGCCTCCATGCGAGCGGTCACATCGACTCCATCTCGACCGGTCACCTGGATGGGCCACAGCACCTTGTCGGCCTGAAAGCCGGTGGCATAGACCAGCACGTCGAACTCGTCGTGACCGGCGCGGGTTGTCACCCCATCCTCGGTGACACCGACGATCGGTGAGGTCTCGAGTCGCACATTGGGTCGGCGCAGGGCCTGGTACCAGCCGTTGTCGACGATGAGTCGCTTGCCGTAGGGCGGGAAGTTGGGCAGGCACTTCTCCATCAGGTCAGGCCGATCGCCGACCTGGGTCTCGAGGTAGTCGGTCAGTTGGGCCCGGAAACGGTCGTTGGCCGCGTTGACCGACCGTTCCGGATGGGGCCAGTCGGGATCAACCGTCACCATCGGCGTCACCCCGTCGCCGAACTTCCATCCCTCACTGAACCGGTTCCATTCCCGATAGGTGGGGATGGAACGGAACAGGTCCTTCTCGATCCCTTCGAGCACCTTGCCGTACTTGGGATGCGACATCATCCAGTGGGCACTTCGCTGGTAGACGACCAGACTGTCGACCAGCGGGGCAATGGCCGGGACGACCTGGTTGGCGCTGGCCCCGGTGCCGATGACCCCCACCCGCTTGCCGGCAAGGTCGACGCTCTTGTCCCACAGCGCGGTGTGCAGGGCGGGCCCGGCGAAGCTGTCGCGCCCGTCGATGTCCGGCAGTTTGGGTACTCGAAGAATGCCCATGGCGGCGATGACGGCATGGGCGGTGATGCGTTCGGTCTCCCCCGTTTCGAGTCGGCGCACGTCGACCAACCAGGCCGAGCTGTCCTCGTCCCAGGTCATGGCCTCGACATCGGTGCTGCACCGAAGCCGGTCGTCGAGTCCGCTCTGTTCCGCCACCTGTTTGACGTACCGCAGCAGCTCTGGCTGATGACTGAAGTGCTCGGGCCAGTCGGGGTCCGGGTCGAAGGAGTAGGAGTAGAGCATGCTGGGAGTATCGACTCGACACCCCGGATACTGGTTGACGAACCAGGTTCCGCCTGGTTCGGGATTGCGGTCGACGACGGTGAAGTTGGTCATCCCGAGCTGGTTGAGGACCCGGGCGGCCAACACGCCGGTCACGCCGGCCCCGATGATCAAGACGTGGAAACCGTCGGGGGCGTGGAGCGGAGGCTGGGGTTCGACCGGCCCGACGCCGGTTTGTTCGCGCACCATGGTCCGGTACTCGGCCGGCACCTCCATGCCGATCGCATGATTCATGGCGGCCTGGAGCACCTCGTCGTTCGGCGGCTCGGGGCGGCGTTCACCACGGAGGAACGGGGGCAACACCTCGGCAGCCTTGGCCTCGATCTGGGCGCGGTCACGTAGATCGGGCACCGCGTTCGGATCACCGGACAGGTGCGTGACGACCGCAGCAAGGGTTCGTCGGTCGGCGTGAACCAGGATGTCGACAAGATCGGCAGGCATGTGTCAGCTCCCCTCAACCCCGACCGTGTCGCAACAACCGACCCGGGGTGGCCCCGGTGCAATCACCGTCGGAGAACGTGACCTCGCCGTTCACGATGATCTTCTTGTAGCCCTCCGCCCGCTGGACCCGCCGCCACTCACCTGCCGGCAGGTCGTGGGCCACCTCCCCCGTCCACTGAGGCTGCATGTCGAGCTCATCCAAGGCGTAGACCACCACGTCGGCCGCGGCCCCCTCCCGGAGCACGCCCCGGTCGCGGAACCCGGCGGCGTGGGCCGGGAGCGCCGACAGACGGAAATGGGCTTCTT
This sequence comes from Acidimicrobiales bacterium, assembly GCA_024641625.1. Classification (GTDB taxonomy): domain Bacteria; phylum Actinomycetota; class Acidimicrobiia; order Acidimicrobiales; family SZUA-35; genus JAHECQ01. The sequence continues at coordinate 3,801 of JAHECQ010000327.1, forward strand.
CGAGGCTCACCACTCCTTCGTCCCTGACCAACCACTTCAGGAAGTCGGTGGGCCAAGCCCCGCCGGTGAAGAACTTGGTGTGGGCACCACCATCGGAGACACCGGGCAGGGTGTGGGCGTCGTCCATCAGCTCGGCCATGAACTCGGCATTCGACCCCTTGTCCGGGCCGAGGAACTCGGCCTTCAGGTCGGTGGCGAGTGAGAGGTCGACCATCACCTCGGCCGGGTGCTTGGCTTCGTCCTGGCCGATGTCGGCCAGCGAGCGACCGACATACTTCTGCAGCTCGGGTCGGCGAGCCACGCCCTGGACGACCAGGTTCTCGAGCGGTCCACCGACGCCGGGACGGAGCTTGCGGTAGACCGCCTTGTTCCTCACTTCGTCGTCGACCATCGCTTGGCGCAGCTCGGGATCGCTCATCTTCGACAACTTCTCGTCGTGGGTACCGGTCGTCAGCTTGCGCCACGTCTTCGAGAAGTCGTAGAGGTTCCAGTCCTCGAGGCTGAACACGAACCCCGACCGCACCGTTGCACATTGGCCGTAGACCTGCAGACCCTCTTGCCAGCACCGATCGATCCACTCGAGTGACTTGCGGTGAGGGTCGGGATTCCGCCTCGTGGGAGCGATGGCATTGTGGATCACCGGTCGACCGGACACCGAAGCCAGCCGTTCGACGAAGGCGAGGTCTTGCTTGATCTTGCCGGTGGCCTGGGTGATCTGAATGAAGCCCTCGTCCCGTTCGGCCAGTACTTCGGCCAGGCAGAGGATGTCCTCGTCGACCATCGTGTCGGTGACCATTGGTGTGCCGTCGAAGTCGGCCTGGGTCGAGTTCCGCCCGAGGCGCTGGATGGAGAACCCGGACAATCCGGCGTCCATCCCCTCGTGCAGTAGTCGCTGCATCTCCTTGCGCTCGGCGGCGGTTGCCGGTCGTGTCTTGGCCGCCTCGAGCCCCATGACATAGGTCATCAGCGAGGCTGTTGGCATGTATTGGATGCAGTTGACACCAAGGGGTGCTGCTGCCAGCGAGTCGAGGTACTGGGGGAT
>JAHECQ010000328.1 GCA_024641625.1 Acidimicrobiales bacterium
GCCGTATCCGACCACGGTTCGACTCGATCGCTGGTTTGACTCGACCGCTCGGACTCGATCAAGCTAACGAGCATTCGTTAGCAGGGGGACGGTCGTGGGAGTTCGAGTGGAGACGACCGGACTCGGGACCGCCACACCCGCGACAGCGGCCCTCGGGACAGCCGAGCCTGCAATATCGCTCATCGTGATCGACCGGGCCGACCGTCGCAACGCGCTCGACGTCGAGCACTGCCGACTGCTCGGTGCAGCCGTCGCCGAAGGGGTCGAACGGGGCGACCGCGCGCTCGTGATCACCGGTGCGGGCTCGTCCTTCTGCTCGGGCGCCGACTTCGATGCGGTCGCCTCGCCGGACTTCCGCCAGGCGCTCTACGCCATGCTCGGCACCATCACCGCCTCGCCAATTCCGGTGTTGGCCGCGGTCAATGGACATGCCATTGGCGCCGGGCTGCAGCTGGCCATCGCGGCCGATCTGCGTCTCGCAGACGAGTCCGCCACCTTTGGTGTGCCGACCGCTCGGCTCGGCCTGGCCGTCGATCCCTGGACCATCGAGCGCCTGGCCGCCCTGGCCGGGGGTGGTATGGCCAGGCGACTCCTGTTCACCTGCGCCACGATCACCGCGCACGAAGCAGCAACCGCCGGCCTCGTCGATCTCTCCGGCACGACCGATGATGCCCTGGCCCTCGCCGCCGACTTGGCCACCATGGCCCCGCTCACCCTCGGCTACATCAAGCGGGCCGTCGACGCGACCGACCGCGGGGGCGGACCGCTGGGCGACAACCCGTCGGTGGTCGCAGCGTTCGAAGCCTGCTGGTCCAGCGCCGACTTGCGGGAAGGCCTCGCTGCCCGCGCCGCCCGACGTCCACCGAGGTTCGAGGGACGATGAGCACCCGAACGACTGTGACTCCCGACGCCGTTCGCCGCGCCGCGCTCGAACTCTTCGCCGGCAAGGGCTATCACGGCACTGCCCTGAGCGAAATCGCTGCCCGTCTCGAGATCCGAACACCGAGTCTCTACAACCACATCACCTCCAAACAGGAGCTCCTGGCTCACATTCTCCTGCAGACCAGCACCGAGGTGCTCGACGATTTCGACCACGCAGTCGCCGGGCTCGACGACGTGGCCGAGCGTCTCGGTGCCGCGGTGCGGGTCTACGCGCTGCGGCACGCAACCCATCGCCACGAAGCCCTGGTCGTGAACGCCGACGTCGCTGCGCTCGAGGAGCCCGTGAGGTCACGGGTGCTCGAACTGCGTCGCCGCCACGAGCGTGGGGTACGGGATCTGATCATCGAGGGCACGGCGAACGGCGACTTCGACGTCGAGCACCCGGCCGTCACCTCGTTCGGCATTCTCGAGATGTGCGTGGCCATCGCACGGTGGTTCCACGAGGACGGTTCACTCTCGGCAGAGGACACCGCCGAAGCTCACGCCGAGCTGGCGCTGCGTATGGTCGCTCACCGACTGTCCGGTGATCGACCGGTCAGCGACCCCACCGACCGAGAGCTCACCGCCGGGAAGAGGACGACATGATCCACACCGAGGTGATCCGGCCGGTGCCACAATTGCTCGAGGCCCACCGCAACCTTCGGCCGCAGACGGTGGCATTCAGCGACGAACACCGCTCGGTCACCTACGAGGAGCTCTGGTATCGAACCGGTCGCCTCGCCGGCCATCTCGCCGCGCAGGCAACCGACCGGGGTGCGCGTGGCCTCATTCTGATGACGAATCGGGTGGAGGTCGCCGAGAGCTACCTGGCGCTGACCCGAGCCGCACTGGTCGGGCTCTGTGCCAACGCAGCAGCCGCCGAACCCGAGGTGGCGTACCAACTCGACCACAGTGGGGCGCAGATCATCATCACCGACGCCGACCACCTGGACATGGTGGAGTCGTTGCGAGCGACGAGACCCGATCTGACGGTCATCGCCATCGGTGGCGGATCCGACACCAGCGACTTCGAGACGCTGGCGACCACCGAGCCGATCGTCGCCGCCCCCGACGATCTCGGTCTCGACGACACCGCCTTCCTGCTCTACACCTCGGGCACGACCGGTCGCCCGAAGGGAGTGATGCTCACCCAACGCAGCCTGCTCTGGGTCGTCGCTACCTGCTGGTCCCCGATGTTGGGCATGGCTCCGGGCCAACGGCTGCTCAGTCCACTCCCGCTCTTCCACAGCTACGCCCTCGACCTGTGTGTGTTGGGCGTCGTTGCCACGGGCGCATCGGTCCATGTGATGGCGCGCTTCACCACCGACGGGGTGCTCGAAGCACTGCGCTCCGGCGGATTCACGCTGATGGCCGGCGTCCCCACCATGTTCCAGTACTTGCTGAATGCAGCGACATCGAGCGAATCCTTCCCCGATCTGGCCCGCTGCGTCACCGCCGGCGCCATCATGCCCGGTTCGGTCAACACCGCCTTCGAGGAGCGCTTCGGCGTCACGCTGCTCGACGGTTACGGCATCACCGAGACGTCGACCATGGTGGCCATGAATTGGCCGAACAGCACTCGCATCCCGGGCTCCTGCGGCTTTCCGGTCACCGGCGTCGGCGTCCGGCTGGTCGATCCGGTCAGCGGGCGCGATGTCGATCCCGGAGTCGACGGCGAAGTCTGGGTATCGGGCCCCGGCGTGATGCAGGGCTACTTCGACAACCCCGACGCCACCACCGCCGTGCTGACCGATGGCTGGTACCACACCGGTGATCTTGCCCGACGCGACGAAAATGGCTTCCTCACCATCAGCGGCCGGACGAAGGAACTGATCATTCGCGGCGGCGAGAACATCTACCCCGCAGAGGTGGAGGCCGCCATCTTGTTGACGCCTGGCGTCGCCGACGCAGCCGTCGTGGGTTCGCCCCACCCCGACCTCGGGGAGGTGCCTGTCGCCTTCGTCGTCGCCGAGGCCGGTGCCGTCATCGACTTCGACCTGGTACGAGCCACGGTGGCCCAACAGCTCACCTCGTTCAAGGTGCCGGCCGAGATCCACCTCACCGACGTCATCCCCCGCACCGGCTCGGGCAAGACCAAACGGTTCGAACTGGTCGAACGCCTCACCGCCGAGTCCTGACCGCCCAGCCTCGATCAACCCGCCTCAGCCATCCACCCCCACCCAGAAAGCTCCCGACATGGATCTCCAGCTCAACGACACCACCGTCATGATCACCGGCGCCGGCCAGGGCCTCGGCCGCGCCATCGGCATGGCCTTCGCCGCCGAGGGTTCCCGGGTGGCCTTCCACTACCACTCCTCGGGCGAAGGGGCCGAAGCGGCGGCCGCCGAGGTCAACGCAACCGGAGGAAAGGCCATCGCGGTCGGCGCCGACCTGCGCGACCGCGATGCGGTCGAAGCGGCCGCCGCCACTGTCAACGGCGAACTCGGTCCGATCAACGTGCTGGTCAACAACGCTGCCGCGACCCAGTCGAAGCCGTTCTTCGAGTCGACCGAAGAGGACTGGGCACCACAGATCGACGTCACGGTCGGCGGCACCCTGCGAATCTGCCACGTCGTAGGCCGGCAGATGGCGGCCAACGGAGGCGGAGCCTTCGTCAACCTGATGGGTGACTCGGGACGAGTCGGCGAGTCCCGATTGCTCGTCACTGCGGCGACCCGCTCGTCGACCATCGGTCTCACCAAGTCACTGGCCAAGGAACTCGCCCGCCACAACATCCGCGCCAACGCCGTGTCCATCGCGCTGGTTCGTACCGACAACCTCGATGCCCATACCGGCGATGCCGACGACGAGCGGATGGCCAAGATCCTGGCTGCCTATCCGCTGCGTCGGCTCGGTCGCCCCGACGACGTCATCCCGATGGTCATGCTGTTGGCCTCCCCGCTGTCGTCCTGGACCACCGGCCAGGTGATCTCGGTCAACGGCGGCTATTCGATGGTGTGACCATGCACGACCAATCCACAGGCCCGCTGGGCACCAGCCCGCGCCGCAAGGAGGACCAGCGCCTCCTCACCGGCCGGGGACGGTTCGTGTCCGACCTCCAGTTGCCCCGCATGCGGCACATCGCCTTCGTCCGTAGCCCCTATGCCCACGCGCGCATCACCAACATCGATTGGAGCGGGCTCGACCCGCTCGATCATCCGGTGTTCACCGCGGACTCCCCCGGCTTCGACATCTCCCTCGTGGCCCAGTCAGCGCTTCCGGGATACGTCGAAACCGAGCAGCCGCCGCTGGCCAGGGGGAAGGTTCGCTTCGCCGGCGAGGCGATCGCGGCCGTGGTGGCCGACGATCGCTACCAAGCGGAGGACGCCGCCGAGTCGATTGTCATCGACTACGAGCCGCTGCCGGTCACGGTACGCGCCTGGGACACCCCCGAGGTCCCGGTCCATGGTGAGGCGACCGACAACGTGCTGCTGGCTCGCACCTTCGAGGCCGGCGATGTGGACACGGCATTGGCCACAGCCGCGGTCGTGGTTCGGCGTGAGGTCGTCACCAATCGCCACGGCGGCAATCCCATGGAGGGCCGGGCCGGTGTGGCATCGTGGGAAGGCTCGCCATCGGACGGACACCTCACATTCTGGTCAGGGACGCAGATCCCCTTCCTGGTCCGCAATCTCCTGGCCGAACTGCTCGGGCTTCCCGAGTCCAAGGTGCGCGTCATTGCTCCCGACGTCGGTGGTGGATTCGGCACCAAGGCGGTGCTCTACCCCGAGGATCTGGCATTGTGCTTGATGGCTCGCTCGATGCCGGGTACTCCCCTCAAATGGGTGGAGGATCGCGCCGAGCATCTTGCGGCCGCCACCGCCTCACGCGATCACCGTTACCAACTCGAAGCCGGATTCGATGCCGATGGCAG
>JAHECQ010000329.1 GCA_024641625.1 Acidimicrobiales bacterium
GCCGGTGGTCGTGTCCTTCCAGTGATCGTGTCCTCCCGGTGATCGTGCCGCACAGCGATCGGATCGCATTGGGCCGATCCGCCCGAGAGGGGACAGCAGCCGTCGCCTACACTGACCGTCATGACCGAACCAGCCATTCCCGCGGAAGGCCTCGGGGTAGTCCACCTCTTCTATCGAGTCTCTCCTCTTGTCGACCGCGAAGGGGTGTTGGCTGCGATCAAACGGGCCCAGAGCGATGGCGATCAAGTCGTCACCGTGTCGATACTCGGCCACAAGGCCGACTTGGCCCTCATGGCACTGGGTCGCGATCTCTGGCAACTGCGTCGCCTGCAAACCGATCTTGCGCAGGCTGGTCTCGACCTTCTCGACAGTTTCGTCTCGTTGACCGAGGTCAGTGAATACGCGGCCGGCGTGCCCGATGAGATGAAACAGGCTCGGCTCTATCCGCAGCTACCGCCCGAGGGGAAGAACGCTTGGTGCTTCTACCCGATGAGCAAGAAGCGCCACTCAACCGAGAATTGGTTCACGCTGCCATTCGACGAGCGACGCGAGCTGATGCACGAGCACGGCGTGTCGGGTCGGAAGTTCGCCGGCCGGCTGGTTCAGCTGATCACTGCATCCACGGGCCTTGACGACTTCGAGTGGGGAGTGACGTTGTTCGCAGTGCGGCCCGACGACTTGAAAGACGTTGTCTACACCATGCGCTTCGATCGAGCCTCGGCGGTGTACGCCGAGTTCGGACCGTTCTTCGTCGGCATGGTCGGAGATCCCGCCGAGGTCCTCGACTCGGTTGGCGTCGAGTGAGTCCTCATCGCTCGGGCGAGCCTGATCAGATCACGCCAACGGCCGAGCAACGCTCGAAACGGCGGCCGCCGTACATTTTGTTTACGCTCGTATCGTGAGCGAGTTTCCTGAGCCAGAGGTGATGCCAGAACCGGACCATCTGCCGGACCCGCCGACTGTCGAGCCGGTGTCGTCGGAGGCGGAGGTGCCTGCCGAGCCGGTGTCGTCGGAGGCGGAGGTACCTGCCGAGCCGGTGTCGTCGGAGGCGGAGGTACCTGCCGAGCCGGTGTCGTCGGAGGCGGAGGTACCTGTCGAGCCGGTGTCGTCGCAGGAGAACATCGCCGCAACGCCGGTGGTGTCGGCCTCGGCCCCTGAGGCTCGACGAATCCCGTCCGGCCCGCCACCACCACCACGGGGCCACGGAGGCCCTCCGGCGGCCGTTGCCGAGTCGGCTGGCGCCCACAGCGCTGATGCGGGCAAGATTTTCGCCGGTATCGCCACCGTCGTCTTGCCCGACGAGGTCGAGATCGTGCTCGAGGACGGACGGCTGGCCGTCCTCCATCGGCGAAACTACGCCGCGACTGCCGTCGAGGATCTCACTGCCGTGGTCACGATGGGCGATCGCATCGAAGGTGCGGTCTTGGCTCGTCACGATCCTCGGGACCGAGTGGTGCTCTCGCGATCGTGGGCGCTCGAGAAGCGCACCTGGGAGCGACTCGAGGCTGCGGCCAAGGATCACACGGTCCTCTCCTGCCTCGTGACCGGCGCGAGCAGGAATGGGTTGGTTGTCGATGTCGACGGTGTCCGCGGGTTCGTTCCGCTCTCGCATGTCTCACTCGAACCGACCGGCGAGCTGGCTTCGCTCGTCGGTCAGCCCCTCGATTTGAAGATCATCGAGATCGACTCCGATCCGCGTAAGCGGCGTTTGGTGCTCAGCCGCCGTTCCATCTTGTTGCGCGACCAGCGTCGTGAGGCCCACGAGCTGCTCACCGCCTTGCATCAGGGCGAGATCCGCAGGGGGGTCGTGTCCTCACTGTCGGACTATGGCGCGTTCGTCGATCTCGGCGGCATCAACGGACTGGTCCACGTGTCCGAATTGGCCTGGACGAAGGTGGGTCATCCACGCGATGTCGTGAGTGTCGGTGACGAAGTGGACGTCAAGGTCCTCGAGGTGAAGGTCAAGAAGCGTCGGGTCCGACTTTCGATGCGCGAGGTCCTGCCCGATCCCCTGGGGATCGTCGTCGTCGGCGGGGTGGTCACCGGGCGTGTCACGCACCTGGTGGACTTCGGGGCGTTTGTCGATCTCGGAGGGATCGAGGGCTTGGTCCACTTGTCGGAAATGGCCGAGTATCGGGTCTACGCGCCGGAGGAACTGGTGACGCCGGGCGAAGAGGTAATGGTCAAGGTGCTCTCGGTCGACCCCAAGCGACGGCGCATCGAACTCTCCATTCGCCAAGCGATCAGTGACCAGTTCGGCTGATGTCGACGACCGATTCCAGTTCGATCGATGCAAGCGAGCGCTCCGGCCTGACAGCACCCGACACATCCCAGGTGGTGTCGGCCGAGCAGGCGTTTTCGGTGTTGTCGCAGCAGTTGCTGGCTGTCGCCCGACCGGCGGTCGGTCCTTGGGTCGAGCATCAGATTTCGTCGAGGCTTCCCCCTGCTCAGCAAATCGATCTCGCCGACCTGATCGAGTCGGTGGTTCTGGAGGCCTCGGCCGAGGTTGGCGCGCGTCTCGATCTGTTGCTGTGCGCTGACGCGGCCGATCAGCGCAGCAACCCACTCAGCGTCTTGAGATCGGCAGTGCCGTTTGTCACTCGGGCACTGATCGCCGCGGGCATCGACCCGGTCCGACGTGACGACGATGCCCGAGCGATGCATCCCGAGGATCTGTACGACGTGACGCCTGGGGCGTTCAGCGATTTCGGTCAGGAGGTGCACGACGCAGGAATGATGTGGGGTGCCGCCAAGGCCCATCTCCACCTTCGTCGGCGCGCGGCGCTGGAGCAGTCCGCCTCGTGACGAACCGACGCACACCTCTCCTCGTCGACCCCGACCGCAAGGGACGAGACTTCACCGTGGCCCACGCAGCGGCAGCCGACCGCTGGTTTGCCGACTTGTTCGCTGACTCGGTGGGTGACCGTGGAGACCTTGCCCTCGTTGCGGTCGGGGGATACGGCTGGGGTCATTTGTGGCCACACAGCGACCTGGACGTCGTCCTGTTGCACAATGACGTGGCCGACATCGCCGACATCGCCGAGAAGCTCTGGTACCCGGTCTGGGATCGTGGGCTCGAGCTGGGGCACGTCGTGGCCACGGTCGAAGAGGCCATTGCGGTCGCCGACGCCGAAATCGATCGGGCGACGGCGTTCCTCGATGCCCGACTGATCTCCGGTGATCCCGAACTCGTGCTCGAGTTCTCCCACGGCATCGAGCAGCTGTGGCAGGTCAGGACAGACGACTTTCTGTACCAACTGGCGCAGATCGTCGATGACCGTCATCATCACAATGGCGATGTGGCGTTCATGATCGAGCCGAACATCAAGCAGGGCCGAGGTGGGATTCGTGACATCCAGGCCATGCGGTGGGCGAGCCGAGCCATCCCCGGGTTCGCCGTCGATCTCCTCGAAGGGCTGACGTCGGAAGCCGACCTGCTGTTCTCCACACGGGTCGAACTGCATCGTCACACGAACCGACCGGGCGACACCCTGGCACTCGATGATCAAGACGAGTTGGCGCAAGCCTTGGGTCAACCGGATGCGGCCACGTTGATGACACGATTGGCCGAGGCCGGCCGGCGGATTGCGTGGAACAGCGACGAACTCTGGGAACGCTACCGCAGGCGTCATCTGAGTGATCGGCGTGAGCGGGTTCGGCTGTCCGACGCTTTCGAGGTACGCAACGATTACATCGAGTTGTGCGACGGGGTGGACCCTGGCGGGGATCCGTTGCTGTTGCTCGAGGTCGCCGACCTGGCCGCGCAACGGGACATGGCGATCGGCCGTGTCACGCTGGCGCGCCTTGCCGCCGAGGCGCCGGCCATGCCAGAGCCGTGGTCGGCTGAGGCCAGGAACCTGCTTGCGGGCATCTTCCTGGCCGGGGCCGCAGCCATCGACGTGGTCGAAGACCTCGACCATTTCGGACTCATGAGTCGCATCCTGCCCGAGTGGGAGCGGGTGCGCTGCAAGCCGCAACGAAACGTCCTGCACACCTTCACGGTCGATCGCCATCTCTGTGAGGCTGCGGCGTACTCGGCGCCGCTGGCCGATCGGGTGTCCCGACCCGATCTGCTCGCCGTCGGAACGTTGCTGCACGACATCGGCAAGGGGTATCCGGGCGACCACACCGAAGTCGGCATGGAGGTCGTCCAGGAGATCGCCGAGCGGATGGGGTATCCGGACGAGGACGTCGCCGTCCTGGTGGACCTGTGTCGATTGCACCTGCTGCTTCCGGACGTTGCCACGCGTCGTGATCTGTCCGACGCCGGCACCATCAAGGCGGTGGCCGCCGCCGTGGACTCCGTCGAATTCCTCGGCCTGTTGGCTGCATTGACCCAAGCGGACTCCCAAGCGACCGGCCCCGCCACCTGGGGTCCGTGGAAGGCCGACCTCGTCGCGCAGTTGGTGGAGCGAACCGAGCATCTGCTCGATCACGGCGAGCTCGGAGACAACTCGTCGGAGTTCCCCTCCCACGACACACTCCAGCTGATGGCAAGCGGGGCCCGGGCGATCGACGGCCGGGTCAACACCTTGCGGGTGGTCGCAGCCGACGAGCCACTGTTGTTCAGTCGCATTGCCGGTGTCATGGCCGTGAGCGGGCTCGACGTCCTCGACGCGGCGGCCTACAGCGCCGACGGCATGGCGGCTGCTGAGTTCGTCGTGCAGAGTTCGACCGGTGCACCCGTGGAGTGGGCGCCGGTGGTGACGATGGTCGATGATGCCCTGGCCGGGCGGCTGGCGCTGAGCGCGCGCGTCGCTCGTCGTGCTCGTACCTACGCGCGCTATCGAC
>JAHECQ010000330.1 GCA_024641625.1 Acidimicrobiales bacterium
CTGGCGCCGACCCGAGGTACGACCACGACGATGCCTACGAACAGTGGGCGTCGCCTTCACCGAATGAGCCGAGAACTGGGACCTGCAGCAGGTGTACATCGCCGATCCCGAAGGCAACGACTACGGCTTCGCGAACCGCCAACGATGGGGAGGCTTCGCCACTCAGCTGGTCGATGCGATGTACCGGAACGTGCTCGACCGGGCTCCCGACGCCGATGGCAAGGCCTACTGGCTGGCCCGGCTGGCCGACGGCGATCTGTCGCCGCTGCAACTGCTGCTGTTCTTCTCCGAATCGCCCGAGAACATCAGCCGGACCAAGACCCTGCCACCGTCTCTGTAGCCGCCCACACCCTCTGATGGTTCAGGGCATCGGCTGGTTCAGGGCATCGGCAGGCGATAGACGAAGTCGCAGTGACTCGCCCCGCTCATGATCGTCTGGGTCCGCTCGAAGCTGATGTTCGGGTTGAACCCCTGCACCATGGTGCCGTCGCGGTTGCAGCTCAGCGCCGCCCCGAGATCGTCCAGTCCGAGCGCACGGTACATTTCGGCGTACTTGCAGCGCGTCACATTGAAGGCGAAGACGCCGTCGGACTGCTCGACGACCTCGGTCTCCAGCGCTCCGCCCTTGGTCCAGTTCTCCATCGAGTTGGCGAAGTGGGTCAGGTCGTTGCCGCCCATCTGTTGCGCCAACGTCGCGCCCTGGGATTGGGCGACCTCGACCACGACCTCTCGGGCCAGGTCGTAGACCCGCTCGGAACCGAACTCGAGGGCCAGGCGCTCGAGCAATGGGGCCACGATGCGGGCTTCGATCTCTCGTCGCTTCAGGACACCGACGTCATTGAGCGTGTCGGGCGGCGTCTCGGCGTTCGAGATCGTGACCGGGGTGGCAGTCGGCATTGGGGCATCGGAGTCGGCCATGTCCCGACAGTAGTGCCAGATTTTTCTCCTGATCCAGATGCGCCGCCTACGATCTGGCGATGGATCAGATCTGTGACGACCTCGAAGCTGAGCACGCCGCGCTGGACGCAGTGGTGGCAAACCTGTCAGAGGACCAATGGTCCGCGCCCACCCCGGCCGAGGGCTGGGATGTCAAGGACACGATCGTCCACCTGATCCAGGCCGACATGGCTGCCAGCCTGGCGGCCAGCGATGCCGAGGCGTTCCAACAGGCGAAGGCCGACATCGCCTCGGGGAAGGGCCTCGACTTGTTCGGCTCGGCAGCCGGAAAGACGGGGGTCGAGGTCTTGCAGTGGTGGCGTGACGAACGAACCAAGATGCTCGCGGCCTTCCGGGCGCGGGGCGCGAAGGATCGCATCCCGTGGTTCGGCCCCGACATGAGCACACTGTCGTTCGCCACCGCGAGGCTGATGGAGACCTGGTCCCATGGCCGCGACGTCGCCGACACCGTCGGCGCGCCCTGGCCTTCGACCGACCGCATTCGTCACGTGGCCCACATCGGCGTCACCACCCGTGGGTGGAGCTACGTGAACCGGGGTATCGAGTTCCCCGGCGGTGACGTCCGCGTCGAACTCACCGCGCCCTCGGGTGAGGTCTGGACCTGGGGTCCCGAGGATGCCCCGGACCGGCTCACCGGATCGGCCGAGGAGTTCTGTCTCGTGGCCACGCAGCGTCGACACCCAGCGGACACCTCGCTCGTCGCCGAGGGCAACCTGGCCGCCGAATGGCTGAGCATCGCCCAGGCCTTTGCCGGCCCACCCACCCTTCCCGAGAGTCGGATCGGCCTCCGCTGATCGGACGCGTCGGCGGCCGGCAGAACCCACATGAGCGGCCGGTGGGATGACGGCACAGTCAGTCGGCTTGACTCACCGCCGGACGTCCCGGCGCGCCATGCTGGGGAGGTCGTGGGCGGTTCGGATGGTCATCGGGATAGGGCACCAGATCGATATCGAGACGATCCCACGCCGCCCGCAGCTCGCCGACCAACTCCGGCTGGTGTCTCGACAGATCGGCAGCCTCACGACCATCGACGGTGACGTCGTAGAGGAACTCGTTCTTGCTCCAGAAGCGGCGAGGCCAGTTCCCCATCAGGGCACGGTCTCGGCCATCCCTCAGATACTTCCATCGCCCGCGGCGAAGCGCCCCCTGGCTGGCGATGCGCCAGAACAGGTCGTGTTCCGGGTAGTCGGCACCGTCGAGGAGCCACGGCAACAGGCTCACGCCGTCGAGCGGGTACCCCTCGGTCGGGCCGGTACCGCCGGCGTCCAGCATCGTTGCCGTCCAGTCCATCGTGATGTTCGGATCGGCTGACACCTGGTGTGGGTCGATCGCAGCCGGCCACCGCAGTAGGAACGGCACCCGGATTCCGCCCTCGGTGAGATCGCCCTTCTCCCCCACGTGGGGCCAGTTCATCGACCAGCGTTCGCCGCCGTTGTCCGAGCAGAACAGCACCAACGTGTCGTCCGCCTTACCCGACGCAGCCAGCGCCTCGAGCACCCGCCCGATGGCCTCGTCCATGGTCTCCACCAGCTCGGCGTACTTGGCCAGTGATCCGCCATCGAGGTGCAGCAACGGAAAGGGCTGCACGCCGGCCTCGTAGTCGGCTCGGATCTGTGCTGCCACCGCAGCATCGCCCCGTCCCTCCCACGGCCAGTGCGGCGCCGTGAAGTTCAGCTGGAGGTAGAAGGGGCGGTCCCGCTCCTCGGTGATGTAGTCGGCTGCTCGATCAGCGAGGAGATCGGTGTAGTAGCCGGTCATCTCGACCGGTGTCTCGCCTTCGTACAGATCCTCTTCGCCCAGCGTTCCGATGTGCTCGAAGTAGTCGATGGCTCCATCGAGGTTTCCGAAGAAGCGCTGGAAGCCGATCTTGAGCGGCGAGTACCAGGGAAGCCAACCACAATGCCACTTGCCGAACATGGCGGTGTCGTAGCCGGCGTCGAGCAGCATCGATGGCAGGGTCGGGTGGTCCGCCGGGATGCCATTGGCCTCGTTGCGGGTACGCAGGGGCTCTTCCAGCCCGCACTCGAGGCGCCCGGGCGTGCGACCGGTGTAGAGGCTGAATCGGGTCGGCGAACACCACGACGAGCCGGCGTAGGCGTCGGTGAAGCGGATCCCTTCGGCCCCGAGACGGTCGAGGTTCGGTGTCGAAATGTGCGGGGATCCGAAGCAGCCGAGATCGGCCCATCCGAGGTCATCGGCCAGGATGAACAGCAGATTCGGGCGCTCGGCGGGCCGGCCGGCCCGCCGACTGGCGAACGGACGTTCCTCGGCGGCCTGGGGTACGGGAAAGGTCATGCGGCCAGTCTGACAGGAACTGCCCGGTACGCGCCGGTGGTCGGCGTCAGCGGGCGATCGAGGTCAGAACGTGACCGAGACCTTGAGGGCGCCCTCGGGCGTCGGATCGTTGGCCACGGCGAACGCCGTGTCGATCTGCTCGATCGGATAGACGTGTGACAACAGCGGCGACACGTCGATGTGCTCGCCTGCGATCAGATCGAGCGCCAGCTGGAAGGACACCGCATCGGCCTCGTCCTGGGCACCGAAGGTGCTCGACGCCGTCAGCTTCTTGCGAAAGAACTTGGAGAAGCTGATGGGCACGCTGTCGTCGGTGTCGGGCAGCCCGAACCAGAGCAGGTCGCCACCCGGGCGTACCAGCTCGATCGACTGGAAGAGCGTCTCGCGACGACCCACCGCCTCGACCAGGTAGTCGGGACCATGACCGGTGAGTTCCCGCACCGCCTCGTGGATGTCGACCTCGCCCACGTTGATGGTGTGGTCGGCCCCGAAGGATCTCGACACCGCCAGCCGTGCATCGGACTTGTCGGCGACGATCAGGTTCGCCGCCCCGTTGCGTTTGAGCCAGTACGCCCAGAACAAGCCGGCCGAACCCTGGCCGAGGACCACGACCGTGCGGCCGACCACGTCGACGGGGCGCTGCCGGGCGGCGTAGATGATCGTCCCGAGCTGTTGCGCCATGAGCAGCTGCTCCTCGGGCACACCGCACCGGGGCAGCGGCAACACGTACTTCCCGTCCATCCGTTGGTACTCGCTGAAGCCTTCGGCCCCACCGGCGAAGGGGAAGCACAGCACCCGAGTACCGATGGCAACCCCGCGATGGTTCGAGGCAACGACCTCGCCGATGCCCTCGTGGCCCGGATACCCATGCGGGCAGGGCAGCGCGTGACCGATGCCGGCACCGTGACACACCACATGGAGATCGGACCCGCAGATCGAGGCCATGACCGTCTTGACCAGGATCTGGTTCTCCCCGATCTCGGGGATGGGCGCCTCGACGCACCGGATGTCGTTGACGCCCATCATCCGGCCTGCCCGCATGAGCTCGACCATGGTCAGGCGTTCATGTCGATGACGGTCCGGGCCGACTCGCCCCTCTTCATCAGGTCGTAACCCTCATTGATCTGTTCGAGGGTGAGATGGTGCGAGACCATCTCGTCGAGCCGGAGGCGACCGTCGAGGTACATGTCGCAGTACTTCGGCATGTCGACCCGGAACACGTTGGAGCCCATCATCGAACCCTTGAGGGTCTTCTCCTGCATGAAGATCTCGTAGCCGGTGATCTCGATCTTCTGGCCGAAGGGCATCATGCCGATCACCACCGACGTGCCGCCGACGCGGCTCATCGACCACACCTGTTCGACGGTTTCCTTGCGACCGATGGCCTCGAACGCATAGTCCACGCCGCCCGAGGTCAGCTCGCGTACGGCAGCCACCACGTCAGGGGTCTCGCTGGCGTTGATGACATCGGTGGCGCCACAGATCTTGGCGGTCTCCAGCTTGGCCGGGGTGACGTCGACCGCGATCACACGAC
>JAHECQ010000331.1 GCA_024641625.1 Acidimicrobiales bacterium
GGTGCGGTACAAATGGCGATACCACTCGTCCTCGGCGAACTGCTTCTCGTACTTCCGCTCGATCTCGATCGGGTCGGTGGTGTCGGCCAGCACCTGTTCGAAGAAGTCGATGTAGCTCGGGTGGTGGACCGGATGGAACTCCCACGGCGTCGGGTGGCTCATGATGAGGACTCCACCCTCTCGAACGACCGGACGGCCGCGGTAGAGGTTGAAGAAGTAGCCCAACCCCTGCACCATCACGAGAATCGGATTCATGATCGAGTTCACGTTGTAGGGGCAGAGATAGGGGAGCCCCATGGTGACGATGTCGGTCTGGCCCTCCACGGCCACCAGATGCTGCTTGTAGACCATTTCGGTCGTACGTTCGTGGACCGCTTCGACCTCGCCTGCCTGAACCGAGGTGAGCTCGTAGGGAGCCTTCCACGAGTGGAACACCTTGCGACGTTGCGGGGTCGTCATACGTCCGAGGCCGGCGTTCATCGCGGTGAACGTGGCGCGGTCCTTGATGGTCCATTCCCATTCGCGTTTCTGTAGGACCGACAGCGGGCCGTCATAACCGAAGGCGTTGGTGTTGAGGGTGGTCTCGATCTGGAAGATGCGAGGTCCGTGGTTCTTGATGACCTCGCCCTGGCGCCAGTTCGCCCGATGCAGCTCGGACGACTTCTGGTCCATGAACGACTTGGAGTTCTGCATCGTGTGCACGTTGTGGTGCACACGCACACCCTGATACCCCGACAAGCCGGTTGCGGTGCTCTTCCATCCGCCGTCCATCGAGACGAGGTTGATGTTGACGTAGATGACGAGATCGCTCTCTGCGGCCCGCTTGCTCATCTGCACGTCCTCGTCATGACGCGTCTTGCCCAGGATCACCATGCCATCGGGGTCTTCGGCGTCGTGGTTGTAGAGCATGCCGTGGGGGGCGAAGGCCTCGTAGACGCGGTCCCCAACGGCATGTCGGAGTTCGGCCTCGGTCATACGCCGATGCAACGCCAGCGCGGCGATGATGTGTACGTCATCGACCCCGGCGGCCGCTGCCAGGTCGAGCACGGCCTCGATGATCCGCTGACGGACGTCTGGGCGTTCCATGGGGGGCAGTGGCAGCGACAGATCATCGAAGGCGATGGTGAGCTTCATGCCCGGACGCAGGAGGCTGGGCAGAGGATCGTCGTTCAGCGGTTCGAGCAATGCCTGCCGGATGGCGCCATCGGGATCGGCGATGCCTCGCAACGGCTCGCTCGGATAGATGACGCGGCTCCGACCGACCGGAAGCTTCTCGAGTCGGAACCCCTCGCCGTGATGGAAGAGAATGGGTGGCGTCGAACGGTCGACGTCGAGGACGAAGCCGGGTCTGGGATTTGGTCGGTTCGTTGATGCCATGGTGTTGGTTTCGAGGGATCCTGGGAGAGCGGGTGGCGTGGAGGTGATTCAGCGACGACTGAGACGTGGACTGGGGAGCGGGCCGAGGGGCAGGAAACGATCGGTCCCGCCGTCCACCTTCGACCAGTATTCGATGAGCCAACCTCGTTTGCTCGAGATGGATGCGAGTCGAGTTTCGGGGTTGATCGCAACCGGGAAGCCGACCGCTTCGAGGAGGGGCAGATCCGACGACGAGTCCGCGTAGGCAACCGATTCGCCGAGATCGATGCCGTGGAGAGCTGCATAGTCGCGCAGTGCCTGGGCGCGCACTTCGCCGGTGGGCGGAACGGCCAGCAACTCGCCGGTGTACTTGCCATCACGTACCGACATCTCGGCGCAGATGACATCATCGAACAGCGGTCGCAGCGGGTTGACCACGATGTTGAGCGCCCCGGTGATGAGCACCGTGCGATGTCCGAGTCGACGATGTTCCCGCACTCGGCGCAACGCCGCAGGGAAGGCCTTGGTGAGGATGTGATCCGCGAGCAGTTCGGTGCCGAGACGATCCATCTCCGCCACCGATGCTCCGTCGTAGCGACGATAGAAGTGCCGCAGGAAGTCGGTGCGGTCTCTCTTGTCCAGTGCCAGCAGGTTCGGCGCCTCACCGAGGGTCTTCAGCGTGAATCGAAGCCGGTCTCGGGGACCGAGGTTGCGAGTCGCCAGCCAGGCATAGCTGAAGACGACGTTGCTGGCGATGATCGTGTTCTCGAGGTCGAAGGCGGCGAGCTGACGCTCGGGGGCGAGTACCCGGGAGCGGAGGCGCTTGATGCGGGCGTCGGGATCGGAGCGTTCGTCGGTGGTCTTGACCCGGGCGTGATCGACCACGGTGGGGAGGTGGATCTCACGGACGTAGCGGTCCCAGTCGATCACCCCGGGGTCACAGCAGAAGCGATCGCGGTCGGCCGGCGCGAGCGAGTCGTGGAGTTCGAGCAGGCCGGTGACGCCATAGAGCGCTTCGCACTCGGCGTAGGCGCCGTAGATCTTGACATAACCGCTGGCCCGCTCGACCAGCTCCCGTTTCTCCTCGATTCCGGCGTTGACCATCGCCTGCTTGCCGCGCAGGGGGAGCAACTTGAGGGCTCGATCGGCCATCGCCAGGTTCTTCTGAGCCCGATCGAGCTGGCGCTCGACTGCGCCGCGGCCGGGAAATGACCACTCCGGCACGGCGATCGGCTGGCCCTTCTGGTCATAGAGCGGGTTCTCGGTGAACCAACCGCTGACGAGTTCGACCAGCCGACGGTAGTGCAGAGGATTCCGGGTCCCGGATGCGACCTGGGTGATGTCGACCGTGCCGTCTTCGAGCGGGCCTCGAGCGGCCACGTTGATGATGGCGGCAACGACCAGATCGACCGGGATGACATCGACGACGCCCTCGGGGACGCCCGGGAACTCTTTCAGCAGACCTCTCGCATAGCTGATGATGATGGGCTCGGCCATACGGAAGCCCTTGATCCACCCGGGATTGGGTTCGGACCAAGCCGATTCGATGATGGAGGGACGGACGATCGAGACGGGGACATTGCCCTTGCTCTCGACCAGCGCCCGCTCGCCCAGGGCCTTGGTGTAGGCATAGGCGTCGGGCCAACCGAGCGAGGCGGCGCGGGCCCGGCCGGCCTCGACCAACTGATCAGCCACCCAACGCTGACGGATCTGCTCGGTCTTGGCCGCCAGTAGCGGCGTGCCCGCAGCACCGAGTTCGTTGCGGGCTTTCTTGCGGGAGGATTCGAGTTGGGCCGCGCTGCGGCTTTCGGAGTCGAAGTCGGCACGGGCCCGCCGGGCGGCGGTGACCTCCTGTCGCCAGTCGACGTCGATGTGGAAGGGCGAGTCGCTGAGCAGCTGCTCAGGAGCGCTGCCGCGGCGATTGCCGGCCACGTAGCAGGTCGAGACCGCAACGAAGTGGGGTGCGACCCCCAGGTCCTGGAGCGTTTCGACGATCCGGGTCGGACCGAGCAGGTTCACCTCGATGGCGCCGTCGAGCGGAGCGTCGAAACTGACGGTGGCGGCCGAGTGAATGACGATGTCGCAGTCGGCGATGATACGGCGGCCCTCATCGTCCAGGCCGAGTCCGTCCGAGGACACGTCGCCGGAAATGACGGTGACCCGTCGCTCGACGCAAGCCCAGAATTCCTCTTCGCCCAGTTCGACGAGGAGGCGAGCGAACGCGTTGTTGCGGAAGATCTCGCGTCGCGCTCGCTGAGCGGGCGTCGAGCGTTTCCCCGCACGAACCAACAGCACCAGGTCGCATTCGGGAACCGAACGCATGAGTCGCTCGACGAGCGCCGTACCGAGAAAGCCGGTGGAGCCGGTGATGGCGATGCGTTTGCCGGCGAGTCTGTCCGAGGTGAGTTGGGTCATGCGGGTCGTTGGGTCATGCGGGTCGTTGGGTCATGCGGGTCGTTGGTCATACAGTGCAGGCGTGGGTCGGGGCCGGCGTCGATCGGAAGTGATGCTTCGGGGATCGAGCGAGTCGCGACCCAAATCGTTTACCATTTGGTAAGTGACGACCAAGCATAGAGTATTGGAGGTCGCCTCGGCATCCTTCGCCGATCGTGGGGTGGCCGGCACCTCCCTGGACGAGCTGGCGCGACGACTCGGGGTCACGAAGCAGACGATCCTGTATCACTTCAAGTCCAAGGATGGCCTCATCGCCGCAGTGGTCACCGATGCGTCGACGGAGCTCCACCAAGAGCTGGCCGATGCACTCGCTGCCGGCGAACCAGGGTGGGATCGCGTCGAAGCTTCGGTGCGGGCCGTGTTCGCCCTGGCGGTGCGCAGGCCGGAATTGCTCGGACTGCTGCGTGAGGTGAGCCGTTTGGGGCCGCCCTACTCCGACACGCTCGCAGCCGGACTTGCGCCACTGATCCACCGGTCGGTGGATGCGCTTCAACGCGGCATGGACGCCGGACAACTGAGGCGCTCGGACCCGCGGTTGATGTTGGCACTGGCGTACGCGCTGACGACCGGAGTGGTGACCGACACCGAAGTGCTCCGGCTGCTCGGTGTGGAACTCGACCTTCGGGTGGCTGCTCGTCTTCGCAGGACAGTGCTCGACTTCCTGCGGGCCGCGCTGGCGCCCATGTGAAGGTCGGCCGGCCCGCCGATTCGATGCCCCGAACCCTGGCCCGGTCGGGACCACCGTCTCTCGGTCTGCTCACGTCCCGCCCGCTTCTGTCCTGCCCGCTACCCGTTTCCCGAAGGTCCGTGACGCGGTGTGTTCGGTGACGCGGTGTGTTCGGTGACGCGGTGTGTTCGGCGGCCGTGGTGGCGGCGGCATCCGCTCGCGCTGGTGAGTCGCCGGATCGTCAGTGGGCCCGCTTGGCTGCTCGCCGTTGGTGGCGTTCGATGGCCAACTGCACCAGCTCATCGATC
>JAHECQ010000332.1 GCA_024641625.1 Acidimicrobiales bacterium
AACCTGCCCCACCTGGCCCCTGATCGACTGAACCCCCAATCCGACGCGTGAACCGTCAGGCCTCGTCGAAAACCCTCTGGCGGCCAACGGGCCTCGGGCCATACTTGGCGGATGATCGTGGTGCGCCAGTCAGTGGCCGACGACATCCCCGACCTTCAGGACGTCGAGGTTGATGCCGGGCAGAGGTTCCGCGACATCGGCTTGGACGCCATCGCCAATGATCACCCGCCTGACGCTTCCGATCTCCTGAAGCACATTCATGGCAAGACTGCATGGACGGGCGAGCTTGCATCGGTCGTGGTCGGCTACGCGCTTGCGTCGGTCGTGGACGGCGAAGGACACCTTGATCAGGTCAGCGTGCGGAAGGCAGCTGCCGGTCAGGGAATCGGCTTCGTGCTCATGGATGAGGTGTGTCGATGGGCGGTCAGGCGCGGCTACGAAGCCCTCACCCTCACCACGTTCAGGGATGTGGCGTGGAATGGCCCCTACTACGCACGCCTTGGATTCCGCGAGCTGGCCGCGGATCGCTGCGGACCACAGCTCGCAGCGATCAGACGCCGCGAGCGACTTGTTGGCGTCGAGGTTGCGCCCCGGATGGCAATGCGCCTGCTCCTCGAGCACTGGGTCACTCCCGGACCGTCGAGTTCGACAAAGTGACAGTCGGCCTCCTTCGCTCGTCGCCGACAGCACAGCGGGTCGAGTACTCGGGATCGTGGCCGCTTGCCCGGCTGCGGAGATCGCTGCCAGCGCTTTCGGCCGCCAACGATGCCGGTGCAGAGGCGCCCGCGTTGCTGCCCGAGGTTCGGCCGGCTCGAAGCTCGCCATCGGTGGTTGCGTCGAAGTAGGTTTGAGCATCGAGAGAGAGCCGAGGACCATGATGGGGAATCTTTCACGAGGTGCGCCGTCGGGGATCGGCGACACGCCGCTGGTCGAACTCGTTCGAGTGGTTCCCCCGGGTTGCGCTCGGGTCTTCGTCAAGCTCGAGTTTGCCAACCCGACGGGGAGCATGAAGGACCGAATGGCCCGATCTGCGATCGAGGCGGCAATCGACGACGGTCGGCTGCGACCGGGCGACACTGTCGTGGAGTACACGGCCGGCACGACGGGGATCTCGTTGGCGTTCGTGTGTGCGGCCTTGGGGTACGGGCTCCGCATTGTGTTCTCCGATGCCTTCAGCGTCGAGAAGCGGTTGATGATGCAGGCGTTCGGTGCGGTCGTCGAGGAGGTTCCCAGCGATGCCGGCCAGATCAACGAGGCGCTCATCAAGGCGATCATCGCTCGCGCCGAGGAGATCGCGGGCGAACCTGGTCATTGGTGGTGTGATCAGTTGAACAACCACGATGCAATCGTTGGCTACGAAGCGATGGGACACGAGATCTGGGCACAGACAGGTGGCGCTGTCGATGCGTTCGTGCACTCGGTGGGTACGGCTCATTCGATCCACGGCACTGCGAGGGCGTTGCGTTCCCATGGAGCCCCGATTCACGTGACCGCGGTCGAGCCGGCTGAGTCCGCCGTCCTCTCCGGAGGGGTTTCGGGGTCTCACCGGATCGAAGGCATCGGCATCGGGTTCGTCCCCCCGCTGTGGGAACCCGACCAGGTCGACGAGATCCAGACGGTCAGTACCGAGGACGCAATGGCAATGGCCCGTCGACTTGCTCGAGAGGAGGGCCTGTTCGCTGGAACGTCCTCGGGTGCCAACGTCGTTGCCGCTCTCAGCGTCGCCGAAGGGCTCGGCCCCGATGCCACCGTCGTCACCATCCTCTGCGATTCCGGGCTGCGCTACCTCTCGACCGATCTGTATCGAGACACCTGAGCAGCGTCTCCAATCAAGCGTCCCGGGACAACAACGTTCGGCTCAGATTCGGTGTTTGTTGTCCCTGCGGGTCTTGCCTCCGTTCCATCCGCCGCGTGTGGGGCCGGCGGCGGGGGTTCGCCTTCTTCGAGCATGGACATCGGGCGGTGTGGGGGAACCTGTCGGCGACTCCGCTGGCCGCTCAGGTGCTGGCCATGGATGCCGGCAGGCGGGCGGAGATGGTCGACTACTCGAGGAACTGGCTGATCACCGTCAGGGGGATCGGCTCGATGTGCCGGGCATGTCGAATGTCGTCATCGCCACTGCCTGAGCGCGCCGGCTCTTCAGCCGCGCTACGCCCGGAATTTGGCTGAGGGTCGTAGAGCGCAGCAGTATCGACGAACAACGACCCGTACCGATCGCCTGGTGACTCGGGCACGACCGCCTGTGCGCCCCGAGGGATTGTTGCGGTGGTTCTCACTGGGTGCAGAATCGGGGTTGACGCCGAGCGGGTTGGATGATGCCCGGCCTGAATGGCAGTGACGCACGAGACAACCGTGTCCGAATTGAGGAGTCCCGATGAGTACCGATGCAATTTCGACCAGGTCTGGTGATCTCGAGTTCAGTCTTGGTATCCCCACTCGGGACACTGCGGACGGTCTGTTCGACGAGATCGACTATCAGCGGGCTTGTCAGGCGTACTTGTGGGCTGTTCCTGCTGTGGGAACCTCTGGTTGGCAACATGCGAACATTCACTACGGTTCGACCGGAGGCTGCGACATGGTCGCCTACCGGGATTACGCGGCTGTCAGTGGCATCTTGACGCCGAACAGCACGGTCGCCTACGTGATTGCGTTCCCTGACTTGAGTGTCACGGGGCCGGTGGTTTGGGATATTCCGCCGGGCCCGATCGGGGGCATCCTGATGAGCTTTTGGCAGGAGCCGGTCTCGGACATCGGCCTGGCCGGCCCTGATCGGGGTGAAGGCGCCAAGTATCTGATTGTCGGGCCTGGTCAACAAGTCCCTGAGGACGCGGCCGACTTCCGTGTTCTTCACAGCCCTTCGGTCATGCCGTTCCTCGGTTTGCGTCTGCTGCCGCCTGACACCGACGCCCAGAAGGCGCTCCTCGGTGAAATCCGGCTGTATCCCCACGCTGAGCGGGACAATCCGCCGGAACAGAAGCGCATCTGGGCTTCCGGCGACACCTTCTATCAGGCGCAGCCCGAGGGTATGGCGTACTGGAAACGGCTCGATGAGGTTGTTCAACGTGAAGTCGTCATCGACCGTGACCGGTTCTTTCTGGCGATGCTGCGCCCTTTGGGTATCGAGAAGGGTCGGCCGTTCCTACCTGATGAGCGTCAGACGCGGCTGCTCGTGGAGGGCGCGCGGGTGGGAGAGGCCATGGCGCAGGCGACCACGTTCTTCAAGCGGTTCACCGAGTGCGCGTACGGACCGCTGCGCTATCGGGATGACGCGCATTGGCATTTCACGTTGCCGCTCAATCCGGTCAACCAGCGGGCTGAACACTACGACCAACTGGATGAACGGGCGGCGTTCTTCTTCGAGGCCATCAGTTCCTCGGAGGCGATGCTGAGCATGAATCCGGGGGTGGGGTCGGCTTACCTGTCGCAGTATGCGGATTCGGCGGGTCTCCCGTTCGACGGGGGCACGACCTATCGGCTTCACGTCCCGCCGAACCCGCCGGCGGCCCAGTTCTGGGAGCTGACGTGCTACGACGTTACGACCAGGGCCTTCCTTGCCAACGGCGGCAACTCGGGTGTCGGATCGAACAATCCCGGGCTCGTGAACAACAGCGACGGAAGCGTGTACCTCTACATCGGGCCGGAAGCTCCCGAAGGCTCTGAGCACAACTGGATCAAGACGGTGTCCGGTAAGGCGTGGTTTGCGTACTTCCGGCTCTTCGGACCCACCCAACCGTTCTTCGACCGAGCATGGCCGCTCCCGGATTTCGAGCACCTGGACCACTGAACCGCGCTCACTCGAGAACGGGAACAGCATCGAGTGGCGCGGTGGGACCCGAGGCGGACCTTCGGCCCTATCGACCACGTCGGCTTGGATGCACGATGGACATCGCGGTGATGCATCGTGGTTTGGAGCGAACGTGAGCGAATACCGAGTCCACAGGTTCGACATCAAGATGACGAAGGACGAAGGGAATCTGGAACGATTCCTGAACAGCCTTGAGGGCGACGTCGTGTCGATTGTGCCGAACGTCACCATAAAGGCCTTCTGGGTGCACGTCGTCAACTTCGTCTACGTCGTGGAGCGACTCCCCGAGGGCGCACGAGTCTCGTAGCGGAGAAGGAGTGTCGAAACGGCGCCAGGGTGCCCCCGGTCATGGATGACGTCGCCGTCATCAGCTCGAATTCCGGTCAGCAAGCCCTCCGGACCCGACCCGCGACCGGCGAACACGACACTGTGGGACCGGACTAGTCGCCCCCGACCGTGCCGGTGCAGACGACCAGTTCGCTGGGTGAAACGAACCCGTCGGGCCCTTGATAGACGGCCAGGGCCTCGGCCACTGCAGCCCAAGTGTCAGTCTTCTCGTTGTCCGACATTCCGGCCATGAGCAGGTGAAGCGCTCCGAACGCATCCTTCAGGAATCGGAGGTGCTCGTCGACCGATTCGAGCTTGATGGTCGCCTGGATGGTCTGAGAAGCCACGTTGGACAGCCCAGCCGACTCGAAGAGCGATGCGAGACGTCCGGGCCCACCAAGAGCGAACGGGCCCGGCATCCCCGGCGCAGGTGGCGCGATCCCTGCCCGTTTGCCGATGACCTGTGCCGGTACTGAGAAGAACGG
Organism: Acidimicrobiales bacterium; assembly: GCA_024641625.1. Classification (GTDB taxonomy): domain Bacteria; phylum Actinomycetota; class Acidimicrobiia; order Acidimicrobiales; family SZUA-35; genus JAHECQ01. The sequence continues at coordinate 4,618 of JAHECQ010000332.1, forward strand.
ATTGGCGGCGGGCTCGGAAATGACGATCGCTCCCACGCGTCCACCGGGCGAGACTGCCCGGACCTGGGCGCGGAGCGACAACTCGGGGTCGGGGAAGAACATGAGTCCGAGGCTCGAAACCACGCAGTCGAAACGCTGGTCACCGATGTCGAGCACCTCCCCGTCC
>JAHECQ010000025.1 GCA_024641625.1 Acidimicrobiales bacterium
CATCGGTGCCCTGGTTGCCGCACGCCGACAGCCGAGGCCAACCAGTGCGACCATCACTGCGGCGGTCATCTTCATCATTGCCCCGACATGGCGCATCACCCCATGGCCCATCACCCCATGGCCCATCACCCCATGGCCCATCACACCATGGGGAGTATCGGGTCGGCTCCCAGGGCAACTTGCCCGTAGTTCTGGCCCGAGAGATCCCACACCATCGAGGCGTGTTGCACCAGAGCGTGGACATCGCGGAAATGGCGCTGCATCGGGTTGTGTTTGTAGAGCCCGGCGGCTCCGGTGATCTGCACCAACAGATCGACCGCGCGGGTGTAGAGGTTCGCGCCATAGGCCGAATCACGTCGCAGGATGGCCCGTGTCTCCGGTGAGGGCACCTGACCGGCCGTCGCCATGGACATCATCTGTTCGCACCGTTGGCGATAGATCATCTCGGCGGTGTCGATGGCGGCAGCCGCCTCGGCGAACTTGATCTGGACGGGGCTGAGGGTCCCGATCTGTTGACCGGTGTAGGTGCCGATACGACTGGTGAGCGACGCTCGGGCGTGGGCCAGGGCCCCCATGGCACAGCCGAGACCCGGTGCGCCGGCGATGTAACCGAAGGCGGCGAAGACGGGCAGGCGGTAGAGCGGCCCCGGATTCACCTCCGAGCCAGGGGTGGCGCCGCCCTGGGTGTGGGTGATGAGCATGCCCCGGTGTTCGGGGATCTCGACGTTCTCGACCAGCACATCCTTGCTGCCCGAGCCGACGAGCCCCGACGCGAACCAGGTATCGACGACTCGGTACTCGGATTTGTGCAACAGCACCTGCATGTGGCTCGGCGGCTCCCGATCATGCGGGTCGTGGAGCATGCAGGCGATCGTGTTCCATTCGGCCAGGTCGACGCCGCTCGAGAACGGAGTCGGGAAGTTGCTGTTCAACAGGTACCCGCCACTGGTCCTGACCGCCTTGAGCGCAGGGAACACGTACGCCGAACAGGCCAGCACGTCGGGGGTGTGGGTCGGTCCGGCACCCCAGATCTCGTCCTGCGCCGCCCTGGGCCACATGCCGATGTTCCAGTTGCGGCTGGAGAAATTGCCGAGGATCCACGCGGTCGAGGTGCATGCTGCACCGATGATGGGCAACACGTCCACCAGTATGTCGAACGGCATCTCGTAGCCGCCGACTCGCGAAGGTTGCAGCATGCGAAACAGGCCGGCGTCCAGCAGTTCCTGCATCGTCTCCTCGGGAACGTTGCGAAGCTCCTCGGCGACCTCGGCCCGAGCCGCGATGCCCGGGGCGAGGGCACGAGCCCGCTCGATCAACGTTTGCCGGGTCACCGGTACCGTCTCGTCTTGGGTCGTTTGCTCAGCGCTCTTGGTGACCTCGCTCGTGGTGACCTCGCTCATGGTGACCTCCCTCGATCAGGGTCGGCGGCTGTCATCGCCCGACCGGCAGGGCACCGCTCGGCCCCTCGAGCGGCGACGGCCGATACCCCGAGGGAGCATTCCACAGCACCCCCGCGACCGCCACTCACCCCGGCGCCAACCAACGGCGGGGACCTCGTCCGCTGAGCCATGCCTCGATACGGGGTGTATGACAGGTGGAAACCGAGCCTGCACCGGCTCGAGGAGACTCGCTCTGGAGGAATCGGTGTGATCCTGGATGAAGTACACGGGGCGCTGTCCCCCGCGACAGCCCACTGGCCTGAAGCGATGAATGCCCGAACGTCGGTGGCACAGCGGTGAAGGCGGAAGTCCTGACGATCGGCAACGAGCTGTTGCGCGGCGAAACCATCGACTCGAACAAGTCGCTCCTCTCGCAACGACTCCTCTCGCTCGACGTCGAGACACGCTGGCAGGTCACCTGCGCGAACGACCGTGACGATCTGGCCGAAGCGTTCCGCCGCGCCGCCTCCCGTAGCGACGTCGTGCTCGTGTCGGGCGGTGTCGGACCGGCGCCGGACGATCTGACGATGGAAGTGCTGGCCGCAACCTTCGGGCGCCGCCTCGTCGTGCACCAGCCGTCGCTCGATGCGATACACGCCTTCCTCGCTCGTCAGGGCCGGGCGGCCGAAGCGGGCCACGACAAGCCGGCCTGGGTGCCGGAGGGTTCCGACATCCTCCCGAATCCGATGGGGTCCGCACCCGGAGCGATGCTGGAAGTTCCTCTGGTGGGCGCAGGGGCCGGCGCCCTCGAGGAGCGCAACGCTCTCGGAGCGCACCGTGCGTTCTTCTTCTGCATGCCGAGCGGCCCCCACGAGCTGGCCAGGATGATGGACGAACAGGTGCTGCACCGCATCGCAGCCCAACTGGGCGTCACGACCCGGAGCCGGTCGAGGCTGTTGCGCACGTTCGGCATCGACGAGTCGGACCTCGGCGAGAGGCTGCAGGTGATCGAGTTGCCCGCCGGCGTCGAACTCGGGCTCCACACCCATTTTCCCGACGTTCACGTGCGTCCGGTCGCAACAGCGGCCACCGACGCCGAGGCCCGAGAGATGCTGGAGCGTTCGTGTACGTTGATCCGTGATTGCCTCGGCGCGCTCGTCTACGCCGAGGGCGAGGAGACGCTCGCCTCGGCCACGGGCCGCATCCTGATCGAACACGGCGCCACGCTCGCAGTGGCCGAGTCGTGTACGGGGGGCATGATCGGCCAGCAACTGACCGCAGTCCCGGGCTCATCCGCCTATTTCAAGGGCGATGTCGTGGCGTACTGGAACGAGGCAAAGACAGCGCTGCTCGACGTGCCGGAGTGGATCCTCGCCGAACACAGCGCCGTCTCGGAGCCGACCGCACGGGCAATGGCCGAGGGGGCGCGCACCCGCTTCGCCTCCACGATTGCCGTCGCGACGACAGGCATCGCCGGGCCGAGCGGCGGAACACCGGAAAAGCCGGTGGGCCTCGTCTTCGTCGCACTCGCCACAACCATGGGGTCACAGGTGCACGAACTGCAACTCGGCTCCGACCGAGCACGCAATCGCCGCCTCACTTCGCAGATCGCCATCGATTGGGTGCGGCGTCATCTACTCGGCGAACCACTCGATCTTCCCATGGTCGTTCGCGCCGACAAGCAGTGAAGCGCCTGGCACGAACGAGTACCGCCGGTGACGAATCGCTCCCGGCTCTGCGGGCACGACGTGTGCCCGAGATTCGGCTAGAACCAATCGCATGAACTCGCCGAAGCATGTCGACGCCGGACACCCCCGGGAGATGGTCATCACCAGCGCTTTCATCGCAGCCGATCTGGTGGCCCGACCCGAGGTCGCAGCCAACTGGCACGAGCCGAGCGCCCTCGAAGGCATGACCGTCGGAGCGCTCGCCGCCCACCTCGTTCGCGCCACCGGGGCGGTGCTGGCCTATCTCGATCGCACCGACCCCGACGATCGCCCCGACGGCGAGCTGCTGACGCCGGCCACGTACTTCCACGCAGCAATCGACTCCCCCATCCACGAACAGATCAAGCAGGTCTCCGCCGGCGAGGCGGCCGTCGGGCCGGCCGAGCTGGCCGCCAAGAGCCGAGTTCTGGCCGAAACACTCGAGCAACGTCTGCCGGCAGAGCCCGCCGATCGCCTGATCGGAGCACTCGGGAAGCGGATGCTCACCCTGGACGATTTCTGCCGCACCCGCATGATCGAAATCGGCATGCACGTCGACGATCTCGCCCACAGCGTCGGCCTGGACACACCGGAACTCGGCGATGCCGTCACCGGCGAGATCATCGACATCGTGGTTGGCATTGCCCGACACCTCCACGGCGATTGGGCGGTCATTCATGCCCTGGCCCGAGCCGAGCGCTCGACCGATTCGGTCTTCCCGGTGTTCTGAGTCAGTCTGTGCGGAGCTCTGATTCAGTCTTCGGGCGATCGCCGCGATCGTGGCGGTGTCTCAGCGACTGGGGTGACCGAGGGTGGGCGCCTGCCGGGCCAGGATCTGCTGGTTCTTGAGAGCGATGGCATCGTCCCAGGCGTCGTCGGTGAACAGCCAGAACTGGTTGTCGACAATCGCGTCGTAAACCTGCTCGCCGACCAGTTCAGGGTCGATGCCTCCGGCCAGGGCCCGCTCCGAGAAGTCGAGCCATTTCTCACCGAGACCGTCCTGCACGGCACCGACTTCACCCGCACCGCGCCGACGCGTCGCTGCCACGATGTCGGTGTTGACGAAGCCGGGACACAAGCAGGTGACTCCGATATCGGACTTCTCGGCCCGGAGCTCGTGATACAACGTCTCGGCCAACGCCACCACCCCGTGTTTGGCGACCATGTACGGCGCGCTGTACGCCGATGAGACGTGCCCGGCGATCGAAGCCGTCATCACGACGTGACCATCACCATGTTCGACCATGCCGGGCACGAACGCCCGCACCCCATTGATCACGCCGTCCAGCAGGATTCCGAGGCTCCAGTCCCAGTCGCGCTTGGTCAGCGTCCACGAACGACCGGCCGACCCGGTGACACCGGCATTCAGGCACACCACGTTCACCTGCCCGAAGGCGTCACATGCGGCGCGGTTGAGCGCGACGTTGTCGGCTTCCTCGGCCACGTCGGTGTGCACTCCCAAGGCCTGGCCTCCCTGGGCAACGATCTCGCCGACCACTGCCGCCATGGCCTCGTCGTTGACGTCGCCGATCACCACATTCATGCCGGCACGGGCGAACCGCAAGGCCATGGCTCGACCCATGCCCGATCCGCCACCTGTCACCACTGCTGTTCTTCCCGAGAGGTTGTCCATGACCGAAACCTAGCTGCTCCATCTCGGAGCGCCAGATTGTCCGTTGACAGAAGGGTGCGCGCACCCGGTATTGTCCGGCCGCTGGCTGTCCCTCGCGTTTGGGGACCCTACGAAAGGTTTCCGTGTTGGCAGGGGCTCTCGATGGTGTCAAGGTTCTCGATCTTTCAACCCTGGTACAGGGGCCGCAGGCTGCGGCCATGTTGCACGATCTCGGGGCCGAAGTGATCAAGGTCGAGCTACCCGAGATCGGCGACGTCGGACGCCATGTCGACATCCTCGCCTCGCATGGCAACTTCTCCTCGGTCTACATCGCCTGCAACCGCGGGAAGAGGTCGGTGGCTCTCGACCTGCGAACCGACGGCGGTCGTGTCGCCTTTCTCCGGCTGGTCGAAACGAGCGACATCGTCGTGTCGAACTTCAAGCCCGGGACGTTGGAGGAATGGGGGCTCGGCTACGACGACCTTTCGGCCATCAACCCCCGCATCATCTGGGCCGCCGGCTCCTACCTCGGTCCCCAGGGGCCGGACCGAACCCGCGAGGGTGCCGACATGGTCGGACAGGCAACCGGGGGCATCATCTCGACCTCCGGCTACGACGACGGCCAGAGCTGCCCCGTCGGCACCTTGGTGGCCGACCACTGCGGCAGCCAGAACCTCACGGTCGGCGTCCTGGCCGCACTCTTCGCCCGAGAGCGGACCGGCCGCGGGCAGCAGGTCGACGTCTCGTTGCTCGGTGGCCAGATCTGGCTCCAGGCCGTCGAATACACCCACACCTCACTCACCGGCGAGCACGTGGCCCGTTCGAACGGCGGACATCCCTTGGTGAACGCGCTGTACGGCATCTTCGCCACCGCCGACGGCTACGTGGCCATAGCCGGTTGTCCCGACAGTCTGTGGCCCAAGATGATCGAGTGCGTCGAGCATCCCGAACTGGCCGACAATCCCCGCTTCGGCACGTACTTCACGACGGCGGAGATCAAGGCCGAGCTTCGCGAGGCGTTCGAGCCCATCTTCAAGGAACGCACGACCGCCGAGTGGAACGAGCGGCTGGCCCGTTACGAACAACGATTCGCCCCTGTCCGCAACCACGCCGACGTTCTCGCCGATCCCCAGGCCTACGCCAACAACTATCTGGTGAAGGTGGATCACCCCGAGTGGGGCGAGGTGACCATGGTCGGCAGCCCGATCACGATGTCCGGCACCCCAACCCGATGGGGAACCGAGGTCCAGGAACTCGGTCAGGACACCGAGATGGTGCTGATCGAAGCCGGCTTCGACTGGGACGAGATCGAGGAACTCCGGGCCAAGGGCGCGTTCTGACCACGTTCCGCTCCACGGCCAACCCTCGACGTCGGGCGATGTCACCAACCAAGTGAGCCAGGACCGCCCTTGAACGGTCCAGCCAGATCGCTGGTCACCCATCCCCCGTAGAAGCCACCCGGTTGGGGTGCCACGAGTTCGTCGTCGAGGCGACACACGAACAATGCAGGGTAGAAGGCCACATGGTCGGCAATGGCGACAAAGCCTGCAGTCGGCTGGTGATACGACCAGGCCCCGGCCTCGACGTGCGCCCCACCGGCATCGACCCTCCAGTACGTGGCCCAGCCCTTCCACTCGCAGAACGAGCCGCGCTGATTCGACTCGGTGACCAACGCCCAGTCGACATCACCCGGGTGCACATAGTACGTGGGCGGGTGCGAAGTCTCGAGGACGCGCAGCGCTCGAACGCTGTCGGCAATCGTGACGCCCCCGAGTTCGACACGCACACGTCGAGACGTCGGTTCCAGGCGGGGCGGCCGCGGGTAGTCCCACACCGACTCCTGTCCGGGTCCAACCGGCTCGGGCACGGGTACGTTCGCGAAACTCATCGGACCATTGTCGCGTGGCCGGACCATCGGGGAACCGCGCCTGCGGCTCGTCCGAGGGATGGATCCGTGACAGCATGCCCACGATGCGTATCGGGATCGTCGGTGCAGGAATTGGCGGGTTGACAGCGGCCATCGCCCTGAGCGCCGACGGCCACACCGTGACGGTCTTCGAGCAATCGGGACGACTCGGCGAGATCGGGGCCGGTATCCAACTCTCGCCCAATGCCACCAGGGTGTTGGACCATCTCGGTGTCCTGGATGCCGTCGGAAAAGTCGCCGTTCGTCCGGCGACCGGAGATCTGCACCGCTGGGACGACGGGTCGATCCTGGTCTCCCAGCCGTTGGGCGACACCGTCCTCGCCCGCTACGGCTATCCCTACTTCCACGTGCACCGTGCTGACCTGCACCGACTGCTCGTTCAGGCCGCCACCAGGAGCGACATCAGGCTCGGACACCGGGTGCGCGCCCTCGACGAGGTGAACGGCCACGTGCGCGTCCGCTTCGACGGGATCCACCGGAGCGAGGAGGTCGACCTGCTGGTGGGCGCCGATGGCATCCACAGCACGGTCCGCCGACACCTCTTCGGCAACGAGCAACCACGCTTCTCGGGCAATTGTGTGTGGCGCGGCCTGGTCGAGGCGACCCAGGTGGCCCATCTGGGGTTGCCCGTGTCGTCGCACGCCTTCCTCGGTCCGGGCCAGCACTTCGTCTGCTATTACGTCAGCGCCGGCCGTTACGTCAACTGGGTGGGAGTTGCGCCGGCGAACGGATGGACGAGCGAGAGCTGGACCGAGCCCGGCCTTCTCGACGACGCCCTCGCGGATTTCGAGGGATGGTGTGACACCGTCACCGGCCTCATCAAGGCCGCAGAGGGTCAGACCCCCTATCGCTGGGCACTCTATGACCGCGACCCCCTCCCCCAGTGGGGTCGCGGTCGAATCACGCTGCTGGGCGACGCCTGTCACCCGATGCTGCCGTTCATGGCCCAAGGGGCCGCGCAGGCCATCGAGGATGCTGTCGTGTTGGCGGGGGGCCTGGCCCGTTGGCCCGACCCGGTCGAGGCGCTGAGTCGTTACGAGGATCTCCGTCGGGATCGCACTGCTCGTGTGCAGCTTGCGGCTCGCGACAACGAGCAGTTGTTCCACCTGGTCGATGGAGACCGACAGATCGCCCGCGACCTTCGGCTCGCTTCGCCGGAATCCCAAGCGTCCCATCGCAACGCATGGCTCTTCGACTACGACGCCGTCGCGGCCGCCTCCGCTGCTCCCTGACGCTCTGGACAGGCAGCCGGAATTCGCACGACCTAGGTTGTGACCATGTTGCCTCCCTACCGAGTTCTGGATCTCAGCGACGAGCACGGACTGTTCTGCAGCCGGCTCCTTGCCGAAGTCGGTGCCGATGTCATCCACGTCGAGCCCCCGAGTGGATCGAGTGCCCGCCACGACGGTCGCCATGCCGGCAACATCGTCGACCCCGAGCGGTCCCTCACCTGGTGGGCCATGGCTCGCGATACCAGGAGCGTCACTCTCGACCTCGACGACGACATCGACCGCGCCCGGTTCCTTTCCCTGGTGCAGACAGCTGACGCCTTGGTGGAATCGGCCGATCCGGGAACCTGGGAGGCTCGGGGGCTGGGCTACGAGGAGCTTTCTGCGCTCAATCCTCGGCTGGTCTGGGTGTCGATCACGCCGTTCGGCTCGACCGGCCCCAAGGCGAACTACGCGTCGACGGATCTCATCGTCCAGGCGGCCTCCGGCGCAATGACCCTCACCGGCGAAGCCGACCGAGCCCCCCTGCGCGCCGCCGGGGTTCCGGCGTGGACCCACGCGGCAGCCGAGGCGGCAGGCGGCGCGCTCATCGCCCTGCGCGAGTCCCGACGTTCCGGACACGGTCAGCGGGTGGAGGTCTCCGCCCAACGCGCCACCAATCTCACCGCCCAGTTCTCACTGCCCGCGGCCCAGGTGGGTCATCTGCCGGTCACCCGCGCCGGCGGTTTCAACCTCTACGGCGTCGACGTCCCGTTCATCTGGCCTGCAGCCGATGGCTACGTGTCGTTGACCCTTGCGCTCGACCCGCTGAACAAGCCGTTCCTCGATCGACTCCTGGCGTTCATGGTCGAGGAGGGTCATGGGGCCCCGGGCATCACCGACCGGGACTGGGTGGCTCACGTTCGTCGGGTCAGATCCGGCGACCAGCCCAACGACGCCTTCGTCGATCTCCGAGACGCCGTCGCCGCCTTCATCTCGACCAAGTCCAAGGCCGACCTGTTCGCCGCCGCCCTCGACCGCAAGCTGCTCCTGGTTCCGGTGTCGACCTTCGACGATCTCTATGAAAGTCCACAGTTGGAGCACCGCTCCTTCTGGACCGAGGAACAGCTCCCGGACGGCTCGGTGGCCAAGCTCCCGAACCATCTCGTCCGCTCGAGCCGACAAGGCGCCGACGGCGCACCCCGGCGGCAACGCAGGCCGGCGCCTGCCATTGGACAACACACCGATGAGGTGTTCGCCGAACTCGAGCGATTCGGGGTTCCCACCGGCTCGGCCCCCCGACAACAAGACGTGGCTCCCGTCGCCGATGGGCCCTTGGCCGGCGTCAAGGTGCTCGACATGATGTGGGTGATGGCTGGACCGGTCAGCACCGGCGTGATGGCCCAGTACGGCGCCACCGTCGTGCGGATCGAGAACGAAGCTCGACTCGATACGGCCCGTCTCCTGGCCCCGTGGTACGAGGGGAAGGTCGGCAAGGAATCATCGCTCGGATTCGGCAGCATCAACGCCAACAAGCTCAGCGTGACCATCGATCCCAACTCGACGGAAGGGCGCGCCGTCATTCTCGAACTGGTCCAATGGGCCGACATCGTGACCGAGTCGTTCTCGCCTCGCGCCATGACGAAATGGGGACTCGACTACGAGTCGTTGCGGGCAGTCAAGCCCGATCTCATCATGTTGAGCTCGTGTCTGATGGGACAGGACGGGCCGCACGCCTACGTCGCCGGTTACGGAACGATGGGTAGCGCCGCAGCCGGGCTGGTGCAACCGACCGGCTGGCCCGACCGCGGGCCCAATGGCCCTTACGGCGCCTATACCGATTACTGCGCACCGCGGATCAGTCTCCTCAGCGTGCTGGCCGCCCTCGATCACCGAGACCGCACCGGCGAGGGCCAGTACCTCGACCAGTCACAGATCGAGTCAACGGTCCACTACGCCACGCCCGCCCTGCTCGACCATCAACTCAACGGAACCTCGTGGGACCGGCTGGCCAATGACGATCCGGCGCTGTTTCCCCATGACGCATTTCGTTCCGCTGGTGACGACGAATGGACCGCCATTGCCTGTCGCGACGAGGCCGACTGGGCGGCGCTGTGCGCCGTCCTGGCCGGGGACGACATGCTCGTGGACTCCGAATGGACGACCCTCGACCTGGCAGGCCGACGCGCCATCGGCGCGCAGATCAACGACGCGATCACCGCGTGGACCTCCCAACTGGCGCCGTCGGAGATCGAAGCCAGGCTCCAGGCCGCGAGCGTGCCGGCCCACGCAGTCATCCACACCAATTCACCGCCCGATCCGCAGCTGGTCCACCTCGACCACCAGGTACTGGTGCAGCACCCGGACCGCCCGCCGGCCCCGATCGAACGAACCAGGATCGACCTCAGCCGCACACCGGCTCGCCCCACCCACGTTCCCAAGCTGGGCGAACACACCGAGCACGTGCTCAGAAGTGTCCTCGGCTACGACGACGCCCGCATCGCCGAGCTGCGGCGCTCCGGGGCTCTGGGATCCGGGCGGCGAGCCTGAACGAGTCGGTCCATTTCGTTCAGCCCGAGGCAACGACAACGTCGAGCAATCCCAGACGCCACCGGAGCACCCAGACCCCACCGAACACGATCGCATTCACCGCCAGCACCGGACCGGACGCCCGATTCCAGCGAGCTCGACCCCCGACCCCCAGCTGCAACGCGGCCACCAAGGCCACCTGGACCATGAGCAGCCCGGCGAGCGGGTGCAGGCGCCAAGACGCGGCGAAGTCCCCACTGAGCAGCTGCACCGTTGCCCGAGTCAATCCGCATGCCGGACATGCCTGCCCGGTGCAGAGCCGGAATGGACAGAGCACGGGGCCGGTGCCGCTCCCCAGGCCCGTGCCGAGTGCCAGTCCGAGCCCCCCGAGGGCCAGCGCGGTGCCGGCCGGCGACGGGAAGGTCCGCGTGGTTCGGAGTGACGTGGTCACAACCGACCCGGGGCCGACGTGCTCGTCGCCGTGAAGGCGATGGCGAGAATGGCAAAGACCACCGACAGCACGCCGATGATCAAGGCGGCAGTCGCCATGCCCTTCTTCGATGGATCCCGGGCGCCCTCTCGGATCCGTCCCAACTCGTTGTAGGCCATCACCGCGCCGACAACGCCCGCAGGCATGCAGCACACGAATCCGAAGATCGCCAGCCCGAGCGCGGTACCGGCCCTGCTCTCTTCGCGTGGCTGGGCGCCGGAGTAGCCGGCGGGATCGTCGCCTGCGATCCAAGGGGGTTGGCCGGGGCCACCGACGGCCGTCTGTCCGACCGGCTGCGGTCCGCCGACCCACACCGAACCGTCCCAGTACCGCTGAGTGCCCGGCGGATCGCCTTCTGCGTGATACCAACCTGCAGGCGTCTGATCACTCATCGGTCAGGCCTTCGGCAGCAGCTGCGTCATCTCGACCAGGCGGGAGTCGGCGAGCGCCGCGGCGCGGATCGGGGCGATGGCTTGATAATCGGGGTCGTCGAACATGTCGAGGAACTGCTTTCGAGTGGGGTAGCGAACCAGGATGACGATGTCCCAGTCGTCGTCTCCGATGATCACATGGTGAGCCTGGCCCATCCAGATCGGCTCGCCCCCGAAGCGCGGGTTCAACTCGGCGAATGCCCGCCCGTACACGCCGTAGGCCTCTCGCCCGGTCATCCCGTCGACACCGAGGCCAGGCTCGGCAACGTCTCGGTACCTCAACAGGTTCAGCATGACAACCGGTTCGTCCGGATCACCCTGCGCCATCGCGTCCATGGCTTCTGGATTCTTGTGCACCTGTCCCATCTCGATGGTCTAGTCGATCCGGACACCCTCGTGTGGCGTTCCGCTTGTGGCGCCCCCGCCGCCGAGCAAGGATGCTGCCATGACCGATCTCGAGGCTCGCATCCAACGACTCGAAGACATCGAGGCCATCAAGCAGCTCAAGGCCCAGTACTGCGCCGCCTGCGACGACGGCTACGACGCTGACCGTCTGGCATCGCTGTTCACCTCCGATGCGGTATGGGACGGGGGTGGCACCTTCGGCGTAGCGGACGGGCGAGAGGCAATCCGCCGCCACTTCCAAGGGGCGTCGCGACGAGTGACCATCGCCCGGCACCAAGTCATGAATCCCATCATCACCGTCGACGGCGACACCGCCACGGGTCACTGGCTGCTGTTCCAGCCCTGCACCAATGCCGACAGCCAAGGCGAGCAGGCGATGTGGTTGGCCGCGACCTACGCCGACACCTACGCGCGGGCCGGAGCTTCGTGGCTGATCTCGGGCACGACGATCGATGTGGCTTTCTTCTCTGCCTATGACAAGGGCTGGGTCGAACAGCGTTTCCTGTCCGGCCGGGAACCGTGATCGTCACCACACGAGCGAGGTCGGCACAGGTTCGACCTCGGTGAAGCCACGTGGTCGGCAGCCTACTGACCCGGCCATCGCGAGTCATCCAACTCGAAGGGCTGGACTCGGATCTGATGCTGCGTGTGGCTGATGACCACATCGACCACCAGCGGCCAAAGAGGCTCGGGGAGATCATGGGCCATGTCGTTGAGGATCATCAGCGTCGCGCCAGGGATGAGCTCGGCGGTTCGCTCGCCTCCGACGGCGAGGATCAGTTGATCGGCTCGACCATGGATGACCAGCGTGGGCACCGACAGGGACCGCAGCCCATCTGACCGATCGGGGGATCCTCCGATCGCTGCGAGATGACGTCCGGCGCCTTCTGGATAGAAGCCCCGATCGTAGGCAGCCGCCGCCTTCAGAGCCGACTTGGCCCGGTCGTAATACCGGGGGCTGGAGAAGAGCGCGCCACGCTCCACGCTGAAGTGGATGTAGGCCTCACGTTCCTCCGGCGGAGGGGTCATCAGGGCAACCATCGCCTCGGGCGACGACTGGAGATAGCCGGGTTCCCCCGTGGTCGACATGATCGAGGACATGGTGAGTACCCGCTGCGGATGTTCGATGGCCATCGTCTGAACGATCATGCCGCCCATCGAGGCGCCCAGAACATGGGCGGCTTCGATATCGAGATGGTCGAGCAACCCGACCGCATCATCGGCCATGGTCGACAGCGTGTAGGGCACCGGCGGCATGTCGCCGTGGCCGGCGGAGGCGACGAGCAGCGCTGGGAGGTCGACCGTCACGCCGTCCAGCCTGGTCGAGAGGCCGCAGTCCCGGTTGTCGAATCGGATGACGAACCGGCCGCGATCAGCCAGCGCCTGGCAGAGACCCTCGTCCCAACCGATCATCTGAGCGGCGAAACCCATGACGAGGAGCAAGGGTGGATCCGACGGCTTCCCAAAGGTCTCGTAACACAGTTCGATGCCATTGGATGGAGCGAACAGGACAGCCACCCGCCAAAGCTACCAGCCGATCCGGTGGCGACCCCGGGGTCGGTTCGGCCCAATACGCAGCTGCAGGCGACACTTCCGAGCAAACTGGCCATCCGCGTGCAGCAGCGGTTCGCCCAGCATCGCGAGCTGCACGCGCTACGAGGCTCGAGCGGGCGGAGGCCCGAGACGGATGACGGTGTCGGCCCGTGCCAGCGCAGCCGGCCGGTTGGACGCAGCCAGGACCGTGTAGCCGGCGTGGGCCAATCGTTCCCAGACCAACAACTCGGTCTCGACATCGAGCGCGCTCGTGAGGTCGTCGAGCACCAGCAATTCGGGTCGGCGCGCCAGGGCCCGAGCCGCGGCTGCTCGTTGAGCCTGCCCCCCGCTCAGACGAACGCCTCGGGCCCCGATCAGGGTGGCGAGGCCGTCGGGAAGCGCAGCGACGTCGTCCTCGAAGGCCGCCAGCTCGATTGCCCGGTGGAGGTCATCAGCCGAGAGGTCGAACCCGAGGCGAAGATTGTCTGCGAGTGATTCGGCAAAGAGCCGGGGCGCCTGGGCGACATACGCGGTTTGCGGAGGGACGAAGAACGCGGCGCGGTCCTCGACCGGTGTGTCGTTCCACAACACCGCTCCCGAATCGATCTCCAGCAAGCCGATCACCGACCGCAACAGCGACGTCTTGCCCGACCCCACCGGCCCACTGACAACGGTCAACGAGCCTCGCTCGATACGGAACGAGATGGCTTCGAGGCCGCGGGCCCGCACCGAGAGTTCCCGAACCTCCAGACACTCGAGGCGGAGGCGACCCGGCGCCCGAGGCCGAGGAACCGGTGGACCACCGACGACCGGCAGCGGACGATGACGGACCATCGGGTCCTGGATCTCCGATCCTCGCGGCGGGAGCAGCGCATCGATTCGCCCGGCCGACACCTCGGCCCGCCGGCGCCCGGTGAACACCAGGCCGAGCCGCATCGGCAACCAGATGAGGCCGGCCAGGAACGCCGCATATTCCGCGACCTCGCCGGAGGTCAGTGGACCGCGAGCGGCAACGGCCAACGCGATACCCAACAGCACGTCGGACGCCGTGGTGTTGATCGACCACATCACATCGTTCCACACCGTCTCCCCCACCGCCGCCTTGGCCCGCTTGGCATTCAACTGATCGAGTCGGCCCAACACGCTCTGGTGAGCGCCTGTCACCTTCACCGTCAGCGACGCCTCGATGGCCGCAGCCAGGAAGCTGCTCACTGCGCTCGAAGCGGCGCGCGCCCGAACCCGGAACGTCCGCGCGAGCGTCGCCAGGAGACCATTCCCCCAGCCCGTGAGCACGAGCGGGAGCACGCCGACGAGAGCGGCCGTCAGGTCGATGCTGGCCAAGAAGTAGAAGGCCACACCGCCATAGACCAACGAACCGAACAAATCGGTCCAGTTGTCGAGCAGGAACATGAGATCCTGCGGGTCGTCACGTAGACGCACGAGGACATCGCCTACCGCCGCAGTGCGAGGTCCCGCCTCGGGGCCGCCACTGGCCAATTGGCCTTGGACTGCGTTGGCCCGGATCAGCGACTTCGAGGACTCGACCCCCTTGATGTACACGGGATGGGCCAACGCCATCATGGCAATGAGACCGAGTTCGGCCAGGGTGAGGCCGGCGAGCAGGACGACGAGCGTGGCCGTGACGCCCCGGCTCTGAAGCTCATCGAAGAATCGCCCGATGAGCCAGCCCGGCAGGATCGGCGAAATGAAGAAGATGGTCCAGCCGGTCATCCCCAGCCAGTACTGTCGCCTACGGAAGTCGGCGGCGGCCAGGACCCGACGTTCGACGTCCAGACGAGACGTCGTCATGTCAGCTCCTCGGCTTCGGATCCCATCGACCGAAGATGGGCGTAGCGGGACGATGGTTGCCGGGCCAGCCATCGACGCGACCCGAACTCGACCAGTTCTCCGTCGGCAAGGACGGCGATGTCGTCACAGATGTCGAGCGTCTCGAGCCGGTGGGCGATGACGACCGCCGTTCGGCCCTGCACCAACCGGGCCACAGCGGCCGAGATGGCCGCCTGCGTGTCGGGATCGACCCGTGCGGTTGCCTCGTCGAGCACGACGACGTCGGGGCTGCGCAACAACGCTCGAGCGATGGCCAGCAACTGTGCCTCGCCGGCGGACAGCCCACCCTTGTCGATGTCTTCTCCGCGCCCGTCCGATGACAGCTGGGTCTCGAGGCCGGCCGGGAGATCGGCCAACCACGGTCCGAGTCCGGCGGCGGTCAGCGCCTCGAGGATCTCGACATCGGTTGCTCCGCAGGGGCCATCATCGAACATCGAGACGTTCTCGCGAACCGTGCCGGGAAAGAGCTGGACGTCCTGCGGAATGGCGCTCACTCGCCGGCGGAAGTGCTGCTCCTCGACGAGGGCCACATCGACACCGCCGATGCACACGGTTCCGGTGGTGGCGTTCACGAGTCGCAGGGCCAGGCGAACGGCCGACGTCTTGCCCGATCCCGACCGACCCACCAGACCCAATACCCGCCCGGCGTCGAGGTGCAGGTCGAGGTGGTGGAGGGCGGCCTCACCGGACGAAGCATCGTCGTAGACCAAGCTGACCCCGCGGAACTCGAGGTCGAGGGGCCCAGGAGGCAATGTCCGAGTGCCGAGATCGATACGACGCCCTTCCTCCAGCAACTCGGCCACCCGGCGCGCCGCGCCGGAGACTCCCTGGGCTTCCATGAGCCTCCACGTCAGGCGCTCCACCGGCGTCCGCACGATGTCCACCAGCCGGTAGCCGAGGACGATGCCGGCGATGTCGATCGAGTTCCGGCGATAGGCAAGCACGCCCACAGCCAGGACGGCCATCTGGGTCAGCAGGATGACGGCGCGGAGGCTGCCATTGACCCGCATCTCGACTCGGGTCCGGGCGCTCATGGCGTCGACCAGGCGCCGAGCTGCGTCCCCGAAGCGCCCCAACCCGTGAGCGGCTGCTCCGAGGGAGGCCACGTCCTCGGCTCCGGCGACGTACTGCTCGATGATGCTGTTCATCTCGGCGTCGATGGTGCGTTCGATCGTGACCGGCGTGGTCGTGACGTCTCGGGTTCGCCAACCCTGCCATCCGAGCAGGAGGAACCCTGCCACCATCGGCCACGCCAGTACCGGCTCGGCGAAGGCCACGACCACGATGCAGGCGATCGCAAGCATGACGATGCCGGCGATGCGAGCCACGACGGCAGCCAGGAACGACGTGAGCGCGGTGACGTCGCCATCACATCGGGTGAGTAGTTCACCGGGCGTGCGGTCGCGGTGAAAGGACAAATCGGCGTTGAGCACCAAGCCGGCCAGTTCATGGCGCAGACCATTGGTCAACCGCCAAGCGAGTACCGCAGATTGCCAGGTCACGATGACCACCAGCACCGACGACACGAGACCCAGGCCGGCGAACGACAGCGCCAGAACCACCAGTTCGCTCACCGGAGCGCCGGCGATCACCCGCCCGACGAATGTTGCCATGAGGAACGATGCGGCGATCGGAAGGGCGGTGGCCACCGCCATCAACAGTCCATGGCCGACGAAGGCGCGGCGGTGCGGCGCAATGAGCGACACCAGTACCTTCCAGTGCGACCGGGACATTCCCGCGACGCTACTCGCCTGACTCCGGTCCCCAGTCGAGGTGTCGGCGAGCCGGCGGGCCGCGCCGGCGACCGCTCGGGATCAGATTCCCTTGCCGAATCGGTGCAACGTTCGCAGCACGAGCCCAGCAGGAACACCGGCAGCGCACACGAGGGCCACCGGCACCCTCCGCTCGGTCGGCGAGAGACGGAAGGCCGCCCAGGCGGTTCCCACCGCAGCTCTCCGTTGGCCCATGGCCGCCCGAGCCACTGCCTGCTGGCCCCGGATTCGGGCGAGGCCCTTCGGGTGGCGCTCGAAACCCGGATGCTTCTCGATCAGGTACTCCAGGGCGTCGTCGATGGTCTTCCAGCGTTCGAAGAAGAACGATGCCCCGTGCCAGTACACCCGCACGAGCGGTTGGGGCGCCACTGCGATGGGCGACACCTGGGCGGCGCGCATCAGCCAGTCGTAGTCTTCGGCATAGCCGCCCGGGATGCGCTCGTCGACCTCACCCATCTCCTCGATGAGCGATCGGGCCGCCAGCGTGGCCGACGGGTGAACCTCGGTCATCCGATCTTCCAGGAAGCCGTCGTAGGTCAGTCGTTCAGCCGTCGGGATACGGGCGGTGTCGAATCCCTGGTAGTGGATGTAGACACCGGTCGTCGCCATTCGCGCCCCTGGTACGGCATCGATGGCCCGGAATTGTGCCGTCAGCTTCCCCGGCAGCCACTCGTCATCGTCGTCACAGAACGCGATCCAGTCATGGCTCGCCTTGGCCACGCCGCTGTTGCGTGCGCCCGCCAGTCCGGGCGACCGATCGTTGGTCGTGACCATCACCGTCCGATGGCTCTCCCGGCGCTGCATGGACAGGTCCGGCTCGGAACGATCGAATACCAGGATGACCTCCAGGTCGGCATCATGGTTCTGATCCAACACTGCGTCCACCGCACGTCGGAGCAGCTCAGGCCGATCGCGGGTGGCGATGACGACCGACACGGCGCGGGCCTCGGCGGTCGAAGCGACGTCGTGGAGCGCGTCGTTCAGCGATGCCCGCGCCGGGACTGCTTGGTCCAGGTCGTCTCGGACATCGCCGCTGGGGTTCGCTCGACGCACTCGAGCGCGGCGCTCGGCGCCACGGCGGTCTGCTTGTTGGCGTTCGTCGCTGCCATCGAGCTCATGGAGACGGAGCTTCGTGGTCACACCGAGCAAACCATCGACCAACGCCCCCAAACGCACGACACCCGATGACAACACCGTGTCCTGGACCGGAACGCAGAAGTGGTTCGGGTTCTCGAGCACGTCGGCGAGCGCTGTGCGGAACTCGGCCTCGGTGTGCGCCACCCTGGCCACGTCGTGGCGAGCCAGGTGTTCGGCGAAACGCAGTTGATGGTCGTCGATGTGCTCCCCGAGCCGCGGGTCCCGGGGAACGACGATCGGAAACCGACCTGCCATTCTTGCGTCCATCAACGTCGAGGGCCCGCCGTGACTGACCACCGCGGTTGCACTACGGAACAGACTCCGCAGCTCGGCGTGTGGGATCTGCTCGTGACTCTCGACTCCCGGGGGC
>JAHECQ010000333.1 GCA_024641625.1 Acidimicrobiales bacterium
CCGCTGCCACTCACCGACGCCACCCAGAAGCCCTTGGTCCCCGGAGCGGCAGGATCAGTGGCGCCCTCGTTCCTGGCGTACACCACATCGGTGATGTCGTCGCAGCTCCAGTCGGCGATCTCATCGTGGGCGACGCCGTCGAGGTACCCGGCAACCGCATCGGCGGGAGCGATACCAATAAAGAGAGCGTCGGACCCCGTAGCGACACCCCGCACCCGAACGTCATCGTTCGAGAAGAACAAGTAGATGGGTGCGAGGTCGCTGTAGCACCCGTACTCGCCACGCAGCAGCTCGACGTCTTCGCTGACCACTGCACGGGACGACTCGTCGATCGTCAACGAGTCGCTCAAGTTGTACCGGCCATCATTACCAGTCTGGAACAACGCCCCGACACCGTTCAACAACAGCACCAGCCCTACCAACACCAGCCCTACTGCGAACCCGATCACCTTGGTTCTACGCGCCATCAGAGGCTCTCTCTCTTTCGCTACGTGACCACCCGGGAAGTCGGATGTCTCTACCTTCTTTCCTGTCACGTCTGCATCGCGGCGACCAGGGTCGAAGGGCCAGGTGTTCTCGAGAGTCCATGCTTGGGCCGCCAGGCCTCGCATTGCGGCAAACGGGCCGCCCGATCGCAGAGCTCACCCGGCGTCGAACAGGATCGTGACATCGAGCCGCACCGGGCAACCGGGATCAGCCTGAGGAGGCGCTGCGAAGGCTTGGGCCGAGGTGTTGCGCGGGTTGAGGGTCGAGATCGGGGATTCTGCGGAGCAATATCGGGTGCATCTGAAGCCGTTGTCGCGGAGTTGCGAGAGGTCGATGGCGCCGGTCGACAGCGGCAGGTTCATCGGGCTTTCCGCGAATCGCTCAGTTGGTCAGCTTGGCGATGGCCGCTCGAACGATCCGGTCGAGCTCCTCATCGGTGACCGATACCTGTTCTCCGTCTTCGAGTGTCTCCCAGACACTGATCTCGACGAAGGTGTCCCCGATTCTCACGTACACGGTCCGTCCATAATCCAGCCGTCGATCGAAGGGTGGAATACCGGAGCGAACCGCGATTCGGTCATCACCGACATCGGGTGCATCCATGAGCTCGACTGTCTTGGTCTCGCCGTAGTCCTTCCACTCGCGCCCGGCACAGGTCTGATAGGCGGCCTTGAGCGCAGGAAAGAAGGCGTCGAGCTCGCCGGGTTCACCAACTCGAAGCATCTCAACCAAACTGATCTCGTCATCGCCGTCGAGGGACCTCACGAACGATGCTCGCACCATGCCAACATCTTCGAAGGCGAAGTCGGACTCGGAGCAGAGCTTTGATCCTGATACACCCACTTGGCCTCGGGACTCCTCGACGAAGCTGTCCCTGAGATCGGCGACTGTCAGTAGCGAAGCCTCCAGCGCCGCAGTCTCGGGAGAAGGCTCTGGTGGCTGGCTACAACCCGAGACGAAGGCGAACACAAGGACGATGACAGCCGACCTGATCGGTCGAACCGGTTTGGCCTGGCGTCGCCGGCGCCCGTTGCTCACCACGACGGCTGATCCATCGCTGTGTCCGCGTCGTCACCACACGCCCCCACCGTCGTGGCGCTCAGGAGGAACGCCACTGCCCAGTTGAGGTGTCTTCTTGGTGTCACATCTCGTGATGCTAGGTGCCCGTATCTCACCACCACAGGGGGCGACGTCATGAAATGGCCTTCCACCACCAGGTAGATGGCCCCTCGGACCGTCGTCCCGACCCCGACCACTCGACCCGCTCGCAATCGCTACCCGGAACGCTCAGACGAGCGTCACGGAACCGGCGAAGTGTTGGATGTTCGATGCGCCATCGCGTGGCGCATAGTCACGCATCGAAGCGTGGCTGAGACCCGTCCGGATTCGGCACCTCCGATCGAGCGTCGTCGCGGCGATGACGCAGTGGATCGGTGCGGGCCGGGCGACTCGAGGTGACCCAGGGGGGTCTCTGAGCTGGAATGCTCCGACGATGTTCGGGTCTCTACTCCTCGGCAGCATCGCGAAGCCCTCGGTGCGCGTCTCGGACTCGGCGCGGTGTTCGACGACGAAGAACGTCGAGTTGCCGGTCCATCTGGGCACGGGACGAGTGGCGTGACCGCTCGAAGTGATGCTCACCGTTGGTGGTCGGCGGCGGTATCCGCGGACGAGGCTGCGATCTACCAGGCATCTACCAAGCCAGCGGTAGACAGGAGGAAACAACGGGGAGTAGTGGGGAGCATGAAATGGTCCCTGAGCTGCGAAAACGTGCCCTGATCTGCGGTTAGCTCTTCGGGCTACATCGGTCTCATAACCCGAAGGTCGCAGGTTCAAATCCTGCCCCCGCCACCAAGGAACGTGTGAAGGCCCAGGTCAGCGACCTGGGCCTTCGTCGTTGGCTGGTGCTTCTACCGTCCCAAGGCCGACTTCTTCCGGGTCTTCCACCGGCCCTCGCCGGTAGAAGGGTCGACGAGTGCGGCGAAGAGGTTGGCGGTGTCGGCTTGCATGCCAGGTGGGACGCGTTGGTAGGTCTCGATGGTGAACGCGGTGGTGGCGTGACCGAGGCGTTCGGACACGGCCTTCACTGGGACACTCTCCTTGATGAGCAGGGTGGCGTGGGTGTGGCGCAGGTCGTGGAACCGGATCACCGGCAGCCCGGCATTGCGGGCGACGCGTTCGAACGCTTGGGGCAACATAGCCCCTATCACCTTGCTCCTTCCAGGCGTCCGACGGTCGGGCACCCGGTAGAAGAATCGGTAGAAGATCGCGTTCGAGCTGGTGAGGTGACGAGAGTTGCCGCCGGTTCCAGATGATGGTGCGCTCGAGGAGTTCTCGTCGCTGCGTGCCTATCCATCGCTTGGCGAGCGTGGTGGCCACTGGTGTGCGGACCGGGGTGCGAAGGATATTGACGCCTTCGGGCCCGCTGGATGAACCGGATCCGATCGATCGCCGACTCGTCATGGGCCCGGTGTCCGTTGAGGGTTTGCTCCGCCAGGGGCAGTCGGGTCGGTTCCTTCAGGCCTGCTTCAGGGCCGTTCAGCGGGTCTGAGGGCGGCCGGTGCTTTGGTGTTCTCAGCCGCCCACTCCGGACGGCAGGAGCCAACCCCTCGAAAGGAACTCCGATGAACGTACGAAAGACCATCACCACATCTGCGCTTGCGCTGGGTGTCCTCGCTGGTTCGGCTGGGATCGCCAGTGCCGTGAGCTCGCAGGGATCGACGGCGCAGCCGTCGCCACCCTCGAGCACGGTCGAGGATGAGACCCAAGATCCCATCCTCAACGGATCGGTTCAGTCGCCCGAGATCGACGGCCAGTCGGAAGCCGATGAGTCCGCTGCGTTGGCGTCGCTGGCATCCATCACTGCCGATGACGCGGGCCAGGCAGCGCTCGCAGCCAATCCTGGTGCCACCGTCAACGGTGTCCAGCTCGAGAACGAGAACGGTTCGGTCGTCTACGAAGTGGACATGACCGACGCCTCGGGTGCTGCCATCGAGGTCAAGGTCGACGCAGTTGACGGGGCCGTGCTTGCCCAGGAGTCCGGCGACGACGAGGCTGGCGAAGGGGCCGAGGGCACCGAGTCCGAGGCCGATGACTCGACCGAGACCGATGGCGTCGACCATCAGTTCGAGGGCGAGGAGACCGGAGAGAACGGTGACGGCGTTGCCGACGCTGACGACGCGAACGAAGCTCCGGAGGTGGCGCCCGCCAACTAGAGCTGATGATGCATCTCCTGGGTCCGTCCACGGGGCCGCAACCACGGTTGCGGCCCCGTTCGGTGTGTTTTCAGCTGCTCTTCAGGATGCTGGTGTCAGGATTCGAAGCGCCATCGAGCTTGAAGGAGCTGTCGTGCGCATTCTGGTTGTCGAGGACGAGAAGAAGCTGGCGGCCTCGCTCAAGCGGGGGCTGGAGGCCGACGGCTTCGCGGTGGATGTCGCCTTGGACGGCACCGATGGACTGTGGAGGGCGCGTGAGCAGAGCTATGACGCCATCGTTTTGGACATCATGTTGCCCGGCATGAATGGCTACAAGGTCTGCGAGACGCTGCGAGACGAGGGGAACTGGACCCCGATTCTGATGCTCACGGCGAAGGACGGGGAGCTGGATGAGACCGAGGCGCTCGATACCGGCGCCGACGACTTCCTGCGCAAGCCGTTCTCGCATCTGGTGCTCGTTGCGCGTCTTCGGGCGTTGATGCGACGTGGCGCGACAGAGCGGCCGGTGGAGTTGCGGGCCGACGATTTGCTGGTCGACCCGAATCAGCGGCGGTGTTGGCGTGACGGGACCGAGATCGAGCTGACGGCGCGTGAGTTCTCGGTGCTGGAGTACATGGCCCATAACGCCGGGACGGTGGTCTCGAAACAGGAAATTTTGGATCATGTGTGGGACTACGACTTCGAGGGTGATCCGAACATCATCGAGGTGTATGTCCGTCACTTGCGGAAGAAGATCGATGAACCGTTCGGGCGGTCATCTATCCAAACGGCCCGTGGTGCCGGGTACCGGTTGAACAAGGACGGCAGATGAAGCGGCTGGCCACGGTCCGGGCCCGGACCACGATCGCGGCCACGCTGTTGTTTGCTGTCGCGCTCGGGATCGGCGGCGCGGGCCTGGTGACCGTGTTGCGCAGCACGATGATCGACAATGTCGACACTGCGCTGCGGCTTCGGGCCAGTGACATCGGCGGGCTGCTGGAAGGCGGGACGAACCTCACCGACGTCACCATCGTCGACGAGGAAGACTCCTTCGTTCAGATCGTGGCCGGCGGGAAGGTTT
>JAHECQ010000334.1 GCA_024641625.1 Acidimicrobiales bacterium
AAGACTCGTGTCCAAGATCACCTCGATGCCGGAGCCAGCCACGTGTGTGTTCAGGTTCTGTCCGCTGACGCCGACATTCCGATGCCGGCGTGGCGCGAGCTCGCAGCAGCCCTGGTCTGATCCGTGTCGACGACCTCGATCCTGGTACTCCTGTTGGGAGGTCTCGTCGTGGCCGCTATTGCCGTCGTCATCGACCGACTGAACTTTCCGCAGCGGACCTTCAGGCCGAGGCAGATCGTGATCGACGAGGGCGATACCACGACACGTGATCGCACCGGTGCCCACGTCCTCCAACTCGAGCAACCGGCGACAGTCACCGGGCCGACAGCTCAAGAACCGACGGTGGACGACCCAGCGTGAAGCGCCTCATTGCCCTGCTGAGGACCATCATGCTCCGGATCAAGGCGCACAACGCCATGATCATGGCGGCCGGCATCGCCTTCTATGCCACCCTTGCCTTGGTCCCGACGCTGTTGGCGCTGGTGTCGGTCTATGCCCTCCTCACCGAGCCCGACCAAATCCAGAGTCAGATCAATGCTCTGGCAGGCGGGATGGACCCGGAGACCGCCGACCTCATCAGGAATCAGCTCGCCACGGCAGTCACCGAGACCAAGAGTTCGGGCAGGGTGATGTTGGTCGTCGGGCTGCTGTTCGCTCTGTTCTCGGCATCGGGAGCGGTGCAGAAGCTGATGTTGAGCATCAACCTTGCCTACGGAGCGGTCGAAGGTCGCAAGGGCTGGAAGGTTCGCAGTCTGGCCTACCTCTTCGCCGCCGCCGCCATCTCGGCGGTCGCCACCATGGTCTTCCTTCTCGGCGCACTCCCCAGGGTCATGGACGAGGTCGATCTGTCGGGGCCCACGCAGTTGGCCCTCAACATCCTTCGGTTCCCGCTCCTCGGGTTGGCGGTGGCGGGTGGGCTCACGTTGCTGTACCGATTCGGGCCCGATCGCCATCCCAAGACACCGTGGCGCAACCCCGGTTCCGTCGTCGGCACCATCGCCTTCTTGTTCTTCGCCGGCATGTTCGCCCTGTATTTCTCGTTCGCCGGTGGCATGCCGGCGTCCTACGGGATCCTCGGCAGCATCGCCGCCATCATCATCTTCTTCCAGCTCTCAGCCATTGCGGTCATCATCGGAGCCGAGGTGAACGCGGTGATCGAGGACGCCGCCACCCTGCCCTTGGGCGAGAGCGGCTCCCCTGCCGTTGTCACTGCACACCTGAGCGACCGCCAGGGTTCCCACTCCGGAGATTCGACCACGACGGGACCGAACGGCCCAGTCAGCTTCCCCAAGGCGATGGCCGCAGTGGCTGCCATCTTCATCCTGGGGCGCTCCCGAGGCTGACGGCAGGGCACCGCGGTGTCGGCCGATCAGCCTCCGGGTTGGACGTCCACCCCGCCGGTCGTCGTGTCGGCGCAGCGAAGCAGCGTCCGGCACATTGCATCGATGCTCGGTGCTGCCAGCACGTCCCCGCCATCGACCCCGAACGGCTGGAAATACCTGGTCGCCATGCCAAGCACCCGGCCGCTGCCATCGAGGAGCGGTCCACCTTCGAAGAACGCACCGATCACTGCAGTGTGCTGGAGTCCCCTTGCCGACTGGTCGATGAGGACGCCCGGTGAAGCCGTGGCACCCTGGCCGCCCAAGGCGCTGAGGGCGAACACGCGTCGACCGAGACTCGCGGTCCTGACCTCGGGTGGAGCCAACTGGAGCACCGGAAGGGCAGTATCGACGACGAGCAAGGCCAATTGGTTGTTGGCGTCCCACGTCCACAACGTGGCGGCCAGGCGCTGCTCGCCCTTCACCAGCTCGATCGTCGGCGCCGGCGCGACCGTCGAAGCGCGGACAACCTCGAGACTCGTCACCAGCGCGGTACCACCGTCCTTGCCGGTGACGGCGAACGCCGAGCCCACCGCCGGTCGTCCGGATTCGTCCGTCGTCTCGACCATCCACACCGATGGACCGGCGCTGGCCGGCAGCCCCACAACGCCCTTGGCGTCGGTGCTGTACTCGCCGATCGGTGCCAGTTCACTGCGAATGTCGGCAACGGCGCCGAGTCGAAGCTGTTCGATCGCGGAAGAGGCATCGGTGAACTGTTGGTCGAAGCCGTCGACGAAGCGGGCCACTTCCTGCTCGTTCTGGGCGAGACGATTGTCGTAGTACGCATAGAACGCCGCACCGGAAAACCCGATGCCCACGGCGAACGACAACAACATGGAACTGATCCCGATCACCGTCCTGGGCAGGATCCGGTGACGACGCTTCTCGCGTCCCGGACTCAGCGGCACGAAGCCGCGCCGACCGAGTCGACGTCGGGCCTTCAGCTGTTCCCATCGGTTGGGAGGCCGAACGACGGGCGCCACCCCGCCGGCCTCGGTCGAGCTTCGACCGGGTAGGCGGACACCGCCTGGGCGTGTCGGGACGGGTGGGATTCGGCGGGTCTTGGTAGGGGCATTCATGTCAGCCTCCTGAGGGAGCGGGAGTTCCCGCAGTCGTCGGGGGCTCGGACGCGCCCGGACGTTCGGTCAATGGAAGAGTGGTCGCCGGTGTCGATGGCTGAACGGGCACCGTCGCCGTCAGCTGCGGCTCGGTCAGATCCGTTCGACGGCACGGCCCGCCACAATCAGGTTCGAGCGGCGTGGGCTGGCTCCTCGAACCGACCACGGTCTCCTCCTGTCGTACCGGCGCCACGCCCGACGCGTCGAGGGCAACCCCGGACAACGCCACGGGCAGCGGAAAGGCCTCGTCCGGCGAGCCGGACAACACGACCTTCATCAATTCGGCGAACGCCATGGCAGGGTGGCTACCGCCGGTCACCTGCGCCACTCCGTTCACGCCTCGGAGCGACGCAAGCCCATCGGCATGCCCCATCCATACGGCCGTTGCGTACGACGGCGTGTAGCCGACGAACCAGGCGGCCCGGTACTCCTGGGCCGTGCCGGTCTTTCCGGCAATGGTGTGTCCGGCCACCGCTGCCCGGGCACCCGTGCCATTGGGGATCACCCCGAGCAGGACGTCGGTCACGTTGTCGGCCACCGCCTCATCCAGCACGCGGACGCCGGGGTTGATGGTGTTGTCGATGAGGACGTTGCCGTTGGCGTCGAGCACACGGCGAATCCCGATGGGCGCGACCCGAACACCTCGATTGGCGAAGGTTCCATAGGCAGAGGCCATCTCCAGCGGCGACGTCTCGACGGCCCCGAGGGCAACGCTCGGGCCATAGTCGCCATCCGGGTCGAAGCGGGAGAAGCCCAGCCGCGTTGCCAGATCGATGGTGTCAGCCACCGAGACGTCCACGATCAGTTGGGCGAACACCGTGTTGATCGACCGGTGCATGGCGTCTCGCAAGGTGGTGTCGCCCGACCCCGATCCGTCATAGTTGGTCAGAACGCACTGATTCCCGGTGCAACCGGGCACGTTCCAAGTAGCCGGCGCCGGATAGATCGTCTCCGGCCCGATGCCCTTGGAGAACGCCTCCGCCAGGACGAACGGCTTGAACGAGCTACCCGGCTGGAAACCGGTGCTTCCCCCGATGGCCAGGTTCACCTGGCTCTGGGCGAAGTCACGCCCTCCGACCATGCCCAGCACCTCACCGGTACGCGGATCGAGCGTCACCATCGCCAGGTCGACCGGATAGGCCGTGCCTTCGAGTCGATGAGCCGCCGCTGTCTCGGCTGCTTCCTGGATGCGAGGATCGATGGTCGTCTCGATGGTCAGGCCGGCCCGGTAGAGCTGATCGGGACCCAGCTGCTCGACGAGCTGGTTCTCGACCCAACTCACGAAGAAGGGGTGATCGGCCGCTCCCTTGAGCGGTGGGGGGACGACGACGGTGACGGGGCCCTCGGGACGCGGTCCGGTCTCGACCAACCAAAGCTGCCGATTCGCTTCACGCTCATAGTCCTCCAACGAGAGGTACCCCTGGTCGAGCATCGCCTGCAGAACGAGCAGTCGACGAGTCTCTGCTGCGTCGCGATCGACCCGTGGGGACAACCGGGTCGGTGCCTGCACCAGCCCGGCGAGTGTCGCAGCCTCACTGATGTCGAGTTCATCGACCGACTTGCCGAAGTAGACCTCGGCCGCCGCACCGACCCCGTAGGCACCCGACCCGAAGTACACCGTCTCGAGATATCGGAACAGGATCTCGTCCTTGGTCATCGTCGATTCGAGCTTGGTGGCCAGCAACGCCTCGCGAAACTTTCGTTCGAAACTCCGCTCACCGGTCAAGTAGGCGTTCTTGACGTACTGCTGGGTGATCGTCGAACCCCCCTGTGCGATCCCACCGAGCTCCAGATTGGTCCGAGCCGCGCGGGCAACACCCTCGAAATCGACACCGTTGTGCTGGTAGAAGCGCTGGTCCTCGATGGCTGCGACCGCGTTCTTCAGCACCTGTGGAACATCGGCCGGCGTGATCTCGACCGTTCGGTCGAAACCCCGGAACTGACCGATCTCGAGGCCGTTGCGATCCAGCACGATCGACGGAACCGCCACCAGGGATGGCCGCTCATCCGGGAGTTCGCCGGGCAGAGGCGCTCGAAACAGCGTGACCGCCCCCACCGCAGCAGCGACCGGCGGCACGAGAACGATCGCCAACAATCCTGCCAGGCCCAAACGGAGGACCGCAGCGACCATCGCCCCGGAGCGTGATCGGGCCACGTGGGCGCGAGTGTCAACCACCGGGGCGCTCCTGTCCGACGCTACCGGGGTCAGTGGTTGTCGAGGTCCCAGGGGTGGTCGAGGGGTCGGATCCCACCGAGGG
>JAHECQ010000026.1 GCA_024641625.1 Acidimicrobiales bacterium
ATCGCACCAGCGTCGTCGATGCCACGCTCATGGGAACGCTGGGCCCGATCGTGGTGGCCATCATCGCCGTGCCCCTCTTCGGCGAGCGTCCCGGTCGGGCGTTCCAGATGTGGTCCCTCGTAGCCATGGTCGGTGCGGCGTTCGTTGCCGTTGGCGGATCGACGGGGCCGAGTGGCGATGCCATCGGCATGACGATGGCGCTCGGTAGCACCGTCTTCTTCAGCTTCTTCTTCCTCATCTCGAAGAAGAGTCGCGGGGAGGTACCGGTCGTTGCCTTCCTCACCATCGCCATGGGCACGGCGGCCGTGGTCGTGTCGTGCTACATCTTCGCCTCGGGCGCCCACCCGTTGGGGGTGTCGAATCACGACCTCGTCCGCGCCCTGGCCATCGCCATCATTCCCGGCGCCATCGGGCACGCCGTCATGACCTGGCCCATGCGTTACGTGCCGGCCAACATCCCCCCGCTGCTTCGGCTGGTGCAGCCCGTCATCGCCGGTTCGTTGGCCTGGATTTTCCTGGGCGACGGCATCACCTGGGTGCACTTGGTCGGCGGCGCCATCATCCTCGGTGCCCAGGCAGCCGCCGTCCTCTCGCCGGCAGGCCAGACCCTGGTGGCCGGCGCCCGCAACTGAGTGCATCCGCTGCCGCTGGGAGAAGTGAAACCGCACACAGTTTGCACTTCAGGTCGAAGGTCCGGTTGCCGATGACCGGGTATGGCCGCCACGACCCCCAACCCACCGGCCGGACTCGTCCCCAAGCCGAAACTGCCCGAGAGTACCCCGCCCAAACGAGGCTCGGCCCCGATCGGCATGCTGCTGGAGAAGACTCGGCGACGGCTCGGCTACTCGGTCGAGAGCGTCTGCGCTGCGCTCTTTCTGACCGACCGCGAACTGAACCATTACGAGTCCGGTGTCCGAGAGCCTCCGCCCGGCGACCTCGAGCGCCTGGCCGAGTTCTACGGAGTCGACATCGAACGCTTCCGACCCGGCGCCCGCGCCGCCATCGAACACGACGCTGCGGCTCGCAATTCCGACATCCTGTGGTTGGGCTGGGCCGGGGTCGAGCTCACCGGTGAGGGACGTCGGGACAACCGTGCCATCGTTCCGCGATTGGCGCAGACCATTCGCTCGATCCGTGCGCTGTCGGAGACGGCTTCGATCACGTTCCGCGACGATGAGCTGGCTGAAATCGCCGGGGCGCTCGACCTCGAAGACGACGATCTGCTGGCCTTGATGATTCTGTGGTTCGGGCTCTCTGCCAGTCAGAGCGTGGCGCTGCTGGCCCGATTGCGCTACACGCTCGCATCAACCAAGCAGCTCCCTGAAGCGGGTGACGTCGATGTTGCCACCCGACAGGGTCACCCCAACCCGTAGCCCGCCGAGGTCGATTCCTCCCCCGAACAACGCGGCAAGGGCACTGGCGCCCGACGGTTCGACCACCACCTTCATCCGCTCGAACAGGAACCGCATGGTGTCGATGATCTCGCCGTCGGTCACGGTGAGAAAGTCTTCGCACAGGCGATTGGTGATGGGCCAGGTGAGCTCCCCCGGGGCATCGGTCTGTTGCCCATCGGCGATCGTCCTCGGCACCGCAATGGTGATCCGCTCTCCGGCGAGTCGCGACCGGCGATGATCGTCGCCGGCTTCAGGTTCGACGCCGAAGATCCGCAAGTTGGGCAGCAATGCAGACCCCGCCGTGGCGCAGCCCGCCAACAGGCCCCCTCCGCCGGTGCACACGAGCAATGCATCGAGCTGGGGCACCTCCTCGATGAGCTCGAGCGCCGTCGTGCCCTGGCCCGCCATCACGTCGGGATGGTCGTAGGGAGGAATCAGCACACGCCCGCTCTCCTCGGCGACCGAGTGAACGAGCTCCTCTCGGTTCTGGGTGTAGCGGTCGTACCGCACGAGACTCGCGCCATAGCCCTCGGTGGCGGCCACCTTGCTGAGCGGCGCATCCTCGGGCATGACGATCAGCGCCGTCGTACCGCAGAGCCGGGCCGCCAGGGCGATCGCCTGGGCGTGATTACCCGACGAGGTGGTCACCACACCTCGAGCACGGTCGTTCTCCGAGAGCGCCCGCACGGCGTTGTAGGCGCCGCGGAACTTGAAGGCACCCATCCGCTGGAAGTTCTCCGCCTTGAGGAACACCGAAGCACCGACACGTTCGTCGAGCGTTCGCGACGTCAGGACCGGTGTGCGGTGAGCGACGCCTTCGAGGCGGGCGGCGGCGATTCGAACGTCTTCGAGCGTGATCATCAGTAGCGAGTTCTACCAGTGAAGTAACGTCGAACCATGACGACATCGACAACAGCAGGCTCTGGCCGACTGGCAGGCAAGACGGCCGTGATCACCGGAGGGAGCAACGGTATCGGGCGGGCGTGCAGCGAACGCTTCGCCGCCGAGGGAGCGAACGTCCTCATCGCTGATCTCCTCGTCGATCCCGGCCAGGCGGCAGTCGAGGCCATCAGGTCGACCGGCGCCACGGCCGCATTCGTACAGCTGGAGGCGGCAAGCCAAGCATCCAACGAGGCAATGGCCGCCGCCGCTCTCGAACACTTCGGCACCATCGACATCGTGGTGACGGCGGCCGGCATCAGCCACGGCGACTACAAGTCCGGCGACGTCGAGGCAGGCCTCAAGCGAATGCAGCAGGCGGCAGAGGCCAGCGCCGTCAATCCGGCAGCGTCGTTGATCGACCTCGATCTCGATGACTGGCGCCGTGTCCTCGACGTCAACCTCACCGGCACACTGCTGGCGATCCAATCGACGGCGGCGGTCATGCTCGATCAAGACAAGCCAGGATCGATCGTCACCATCGCGTCGATCGCAGCCAGGGATCCCCTCTGGGGATCACCCAGCTACCCCGTGTCCAAGGCCGGCGTCTGGATGCTCACCAAGAACGCGGCACGCACACTGGCTCCACTCGGTATTCGCGTCAATGCCATCGGTCCGGGCTTCATCGAGACCAACATGACCGCTGCCCTCGGCGAAGTGGATGACTACAACAACCTGGTCATCGGGCTCACGCCGATGGGACGCAAGGGCAAGCCGTCCGAGATCGCCAACGTGGCGTTGTTCCTCGCCAGCGACGAGGCCAGCTACGTCACCGGCGAACTCATCCACCCCGATGGGGGATGGTTCACGGGCTGACAGTGCTTACATGACGTTCTCGTGACGGGGGAACCCAGGGCCGTTTGCACTCGTCCATGGATCGATGCAGCCCGGACGAGGGCACAGTCCACAGTGAGGAGTCAGCCATGATCAGCAGGCGGAAGCACGACGACGACGTCGACCCGAGATCCAACGGGTGGCACCACCGCGTCGGCCTGACGTTGACGGCGTTGATCCTGTTGGCCGGCGCATGCAGCACCTCCGACAGTGGCGAGAACACCTCGACGGCCGACGGCCAGCCGGCGGAGGCCATGGCAACCGATGCCGGGGATGCCTCCGATCAGGCATCGACCGACGACGCCCTTACGGGCGGGGCCGCTCCCACCACTGTTCCCCTGACATCGAGGGCCGACGCCGCGAATGACGAGGAGGCAAAAGCGACCGATGCCGAGTCGCCAGGATCCGGTGGGGGTCTGGTACCCGGCGGTCTGGAAGCCGTCGACTACGGGCGCGACATCATCTTCACCGCCGTGGTGACGGTGGAAGTCCCCGACATCCCGACCGCGACCCTCCAGGCAGTCACCGCCGTCCAGTCGGCGGGAGGCTTCGTGTTCGGCCAACAGACCAGCACCGAGGGAACACCGGTCACCGTCCTGGTCTTCAAGGTGCCGCCCGACCAGTTCCAGCAGGCACTGGCCGATCTGGGTGAGGTCGGTTTCGTGTTGAACCAGCAGATCTCGGCCGATGACGTCACCGAGCGGGTCGTCGACCTCCAGAGCCGAATCATCACCGCCGAGGCCAGCGTCAACCGACTGCGCGCCTTCCTCGATGGGGCCACCGACCTCGATGCCATTGCTCAGCTCGAATCGGAATTGCTACGACGGGAAACCGATCTCGAGTTGCTGCGAGGCCAACTCCGCACGGTCGAACAGCAGGTCTCCCTGGCCACCATCACCTTGACGATCTACCAGAAGGAGCCCGGGCCCGACGTCGAATTGAGCGAAACCTTCATCGCCGGTGAAGTCGATGGAACAGCTGGAGATCCGGCCTGCCCGGGCACCGATGAGCTGACCGTCGCAGAGGGCGACAAGCTGACGCTCTGCTTCGTGGTCCGCAACACTGGCGACACGCCACTCACCGACCTGACCATCACCGACTCGGCCTTCGGTGTGCGCGCCCGGGACGTGGTGGCCCACAAGGACGACGATGACACCCCGTTGGCTCCCGGGGATCAGCGGGTCTTCAGCGCAGTCGTCGAGGCAACCTCCAGCCGAGCGGCTCAGGGACGAGTTCAGGCCACTGCGGTCGACGCCGAAGGAGTAGCCATCACCGGCGACGTCGTCGTGGCAACCAGCGACGCCTTCCTCGTCGTCGAACCCGACACGTCGCTCCCCGGCTTCATGTCCGGGCTCAGCGCCGGCTGGGACCTGCTGGTGCGTGGGCTCAGCGCCATCGTGCTTGCGTTCGGATTCCTGCTGCCGTTCCTCTGGATCCTGCCACTGGGTTGGTACCTTCGCCGACGTTTCCCCCGCAAGGCTAAGGTCGAGCCTCAACCACCAATGGCGCCGGTCCAGCCATCGACCCCCGAGGCAATGACTGCATCGCCGGCGACCCCGACCGAGCACCAGGACTAGGAGACAACGATGTCGGCCCACACCCGAGACGAACTGACCATCTTGACCGCCGGATTCATGGACGCATTCAACACCAACGATCTGGACCGCATGATGAGCTACTTCGCTCCCGAGGGGATCTACGAGGAGTTCAACGGCAACATCAGCCGTGGGCACGAGGCCGTGCGTGCCGCATTCGCTCCCCAGTTCTCCGGTGCCTTCGGCGAGATGAAGTTCCTCGACGAGGACCTGATGGTCGATGCCGTGGCCGGCAAGGTCATGGCGTCCTGGCGTTGCACACTCGAGGTGAAGGGCGAGCCGACATCGTGGCGAGGCCTCGATGCCATGACCTTCAACGACGAGGGCAAGCTCACCCACAAGCTCACCTACGCCAAGACCAAGCTCCCGCTGTTCGAATAGGTGCCTCAGCGATTTGGCGGATCGAATCGGTCCGCCAAATCGGCCACCAATTGCGGGAAGGCAGGAACCGCGGCCCGGGTGGCAAGATGTCTGGCCAGCACCGGCAAACGGCCGGGCCAGGAAACGAACAGGTGGGTGGTGCCATCGTCACGCCGACGATCGATGCTCATCCGATCCCTGATCAGATCGCCGGTCAGCGGTTCGACGGCGAGTGAGTCCACGGACCAGACAGGGATCGCCGTCTGGGCTGGGGGCGGCGTCAACGCCAGTCCGTCTACGATCTCGCCTCCCAGCCAACCTTTGAGTCGGCGAATGCCGGGCCCGCCGGCGATGACCACGGCCCGCCGCTGACAGAGATGGTCGAGCACTGCGACTTCCTCGGCGAGCGTGAAGGGATGCTCGGCGAACGTGTCGACCATCACTGCAAGATGAATGTGCCGCGTTGCCACTGCAATGGCCGTCGCTGCGACCAACGCATCTGCGCCGTCGAGCAGCACCGCCCACAGACCGAGCCGATCAGCTTCCGAGGCCAGGTCGGCGCGGATGCTGGGCTCGACAGACCGAAGGTCGAGGCCGAGCCTCATGGGTCGGCCCGGCCTGTGGGACCGAGGGCAGGAACAAGCTCGGTGCCGATGCGCTCGATGACTTCGACGAGCGCTGAACGAGGTGCTTGATCATAGCCAATGCGGCACACCACCAAGTCGACGTCGTACTCGGACAAGGTGTGAACAACTTCTTCCGTACTCCCGACAACCGCGGACGCCTCCACTTCATCCATGCTGGCGTCGAACTCGGCCACGAAATCGACTCCCGTGTCCTGGGCTCCCCAACCGAGGCCGGCGTAGACGATGTAGCTCGAACGCACCCAGTCGAGCGCGCGCCGTCGCTCGAGGTGCGTGTCGGCCAACCACAGGTTGCGCAAGAGCCCAACAGGTGGCGGTTGGTCGCCGCCGGGATGCCCGGCGTCCTCCCAAGCATGGCGGTGGGCACCGACGAGCTGATCGACCACCGCCTTGGAGAAGGCGCCGGACAAGTACAGCCCCAGTCCGCGCCGGCCGGCCCGCCGAGCTGCAACCTCGGTGCCGGCACCAACCCAGATCTGCGGCGTAATCGATCGGTCGAAACCATCCGCGAGCACATCGAGACCTTCGTTCATGCGCCGAACCCGTTCGATCATCGACCGTCCTTTGGCCGAGAACTCACTTGGTCGATATCCCATGCCGACACCCAACTCGAAACGACCAGATGAGGCTCCGTGCAGCGACATCGCCGCCGCTGCCACCCGCTCCGGATTCTGCAGCGGCAGCAACAACACGCCGGTCCCGACGCGAAGTCGGTCAGTTGCCGCCAGCGCCGCGGCAGCGGCCGGCAGCAACGCCGGACAGTAGCCGTCGTAATAGCCGTGGTGTTCCGAGAGCCACAACGAGTCGATCCCGACCCGGTCTGCCAGACGAGCGTCCTCCAGCAGATCCTGGTAGGCAGCCGTGAACGATCGAGGCGCCGTGGCCGTCGATTGCAGGCACCAAAGCCCGATACCGATGCGCATCAGGCGCCTCCGAACGCGGGCATCACCTCGTCGGCGAAGCGCTGCAACTGCTCGATGATGACGGGCGGAGGTGCTCCCACTGGTTGCGCCACCATTACCTCCTCGAGTCCGGGATAGGTCTCCTGGACCTGCCCGAGGGCATCGATGAGGCGTTCGGGAGGGCCCACCAACCAGGAACCATCGTCCACCGCGTCCTCGATGGTGCCCATCCCCGCCGTTGAGGCTCGAGCAGGATCGCCCAGCCGAGCCAGCTGCTCGTCGGACACGTCACCAGCGAACCCGAGCGGTGCGAACATCTTCTGGTACTCCTCGAGAATCGGTTTCCCGGCACGCATCGCTGCCTCGACCGAATCGCCCAGATAGATCGAGAAACCAAAGATCAGATCGGTCCCGAGTGGCGTGTCCTGGCCTCGTTCCGCCTTCTTCTGTTGCCACCGCCGAGCCACCTCGAGAGACGCTCCACCGGAGGCCGCTCCGCCGCCGACGAATCCTTTGATGCCGTGATCGAGCATGAAGTCGATGCCCCGATCCGATGCACTGACAATGGGCTGCCAGCACTCGGTCGAGAACTGGGGTTTGGGTACCAGGGTAAGGTCGGTCACTTGGTAGCCGCGGTAATCGAGACCTTCAGGAGGCAGCTGGTAGAACCGCCCATGGTGACTGAACGACCGATCGTGCAACGCCTTCATCAGGACGGTCACCTGCTCCTCGAACAGTTCTCGCGCATCTTCCGGGCCGAGATCGGCGAACGTCCTCACCTCACGCGCGTGATAGCCGCGTCCGACCCCGAGTCGGACACGGCCTCTCGTGAGAATGTCAGCCATGGCGTAGTCCTCGGCAAGGCGAAGCGGATGCCAGGTCGGTAGAACGTTGAAGCCCGAGCCGAAGCGGAGATGCTCGGTGCGGGCGGCCAGATGGGTGGCCAACAGCAGGAGATTGGGAATGCATTCATAGCCTTCGCGCTGAAAATGGTGTTCGGCCATCCACAACGTGTCGTAACCCGCTTGATCCATGACCTGGGCGATCGTCTCGGCCACGCCCAGCGGCGTCGCCAACGTCGCGTCGTCGTACCATCGGTCATTCACCGCGGGTGCCGCGAACCCAAGCTCCTGGTGGTGGACCTGGCCAGCATACAAAGTACCGAAGCGGGTCAGCATACGACTACAGGATCGTCCGTACGGTGGCCACCACGAACGGCATGTTGCTCGTGTCGATGAAGTTCGGTTCATCGGCCCGTGTCGCCGCCAGTTCGGGGGAGCGGGCTGCAGCCCGCGCTGCCTCCATCCCTGCGAGATGCACGATGGGAAGGCCGTCCCAGGGTGGCGTGCGCTCGCCGTAGTGTCGGACCGACGCATGATTTTGTACATAGCGGACCACGCCCGGGATCTTCCCCGCAATCGGACCATGGGTGCCGCGCCAGTAGGCCTGGAAATCAGCCAGTGACAGATCGGGCCGACGCTTGATCCAGGTGAACTGCTTGAGCGAACCCTCGGGCGGCTCGCCGTCGACGATGACGATCTCATCGACCACGAGCGACTGCCGATTGTTCGGGTCGATGAAGACATCCTCGTCGGCCAGCAGCCCGGCAAGGTGCGGGGAGTCCCGGTGCGAGCGGAGCACTTCGGCGCTCTCCCACCAGGTCTCGGCCACCCCATCGCAGAATGGTTCGCCCTTCGTGTAGGCACCATCGGTCACATGGTTCTGGTGGTAACGCACCAACCCGGGCATCCGCTGGACGGCCTTGGGATGCTCGTCGTACCAGTAGGCGCGGAAATCCTCGAGGGTGAGTCCCGGCTTGCGCTTGAACCAGGTGAGAACCTTGACGGTGGTGTCCGTGACCATGTGCCGACCCTAGTTGTCCAGCCCCCGTCGACTGTAAGAGAATCTCGACATGACATCACGGGGACCGATCAAGACCGATACCACCACGCCCGTCTACGACGCCGACGCCCACATCTGCGAGCCGCCGAGCGTGTGGACCGAGTACTGCGATCCGAAGTTCCGTGAGCACATCCTCCGGGCCGACCTCGACGCCAACGGCAGGGATGTCATGGTCATCGAAGGTGTCGACCAACACACCGCCGTGGCGCAGGCGTGCATTCCCGGCGCGTACGGCAACCCCGACATCACGTGGGCCGACATCGTGCCCGGCAGTTGGAACCCAGCGGAGCGTCTCAAGGTGATGGACGACGAGGGCTTGTCGGCCGCCTTGATGTTCCCATCGCTCGACCTCCTGGCCGGCGACATCAACGACCCCGAGGTCGCCGCGGCCAACGCCCGAGCGTACAACCGTTGGATGGCCGACTTCGTGTCCGAGGACCCCAACCGCCTGTTCGGTATGGGGGTCTGCCCGCTCCAGTCGGTGGATGCCGCCGTGGCCGAGATCGCCTTCATGGCCGACAACGGCCTCACCGGCCTCACCTTCCGGCCCGAGCGATACCACGGCCTGCAGCTCTACTCCGAGGAGATGGACCGCGTCTGGTCGGCGGCCGAGGATCACGATCTGACCGTGGGCATCCACGGAAGCTTCGGCTCCAAGATGAACAGCTTTGCCCGCACCCGCTACGACAACCCGTTCTACGTACACATGGTGTGCCACCCCTTCGAACAGATGGCTTCGGTGATGGAAGTCGTGTGTTCGGGCCTGCTCGATGACCATCCCCGTCTCCGCGTCGGCTTCTTCGAGAGCGGCCTTGGCTGGCTTCCCTACTGGCTCGAGCGTATGGACGAGCACAAGGAGACCATGGGCATGCTCGTACCTCGCCTCAAGCGCGAACCGACCGAGATCTTCTCCGATCAATGCTTCATCACCATGGAGGCCGGCGAAGCCGAAGCCTTCGCACAGGTGGCCGGTATGGGACTCGCGCACACGGTCGTATGGGGCTCCGACTATCCCCACTACGACTGCACCTTCCCCGGTGCGTTGGCCGAACTCGACGAGAGCTTCGTCAAGATCGGACGAACCGACCTGCGCGAAGACGTGCTCTACGACAACGCGCGTCGCTTCATGGGTCTTGGCTGACGGACCGCCGGTCCGACAGTGTCATCCGGTGCGGACCGCCGGTCCGACAGTGTCATCCGGTCAGGAACGGCACCAGCGCCTCGAGAAAGGCCGGGGTGTTCTGCCCGTGCACGTTGTGTCCCGAGTTCGGCACGGTGATGAGCCGGCCATCGGGCACCGCGTCGACGAAACGTCGTGCGGCGTCGGCTTCGAGGATGTTCGAGTCGGCACCTCGAATGAGCAACATGGGCATCGGTAGATGACGCACATCGTCGAGGGTGAATCGGTCGCCTCGCTCGCGGTGCTCGCCGGTGGCCGCCAGACGGGGCCCATGGTCGTGCTTCGAGATGAACTTGCCATCGGCCCGTCGCACCAGGTTGTACTTCACCGTGCGTTCGATGTGTTCCCGGGTGCGATACGGGTCGTACTCCTGGACGCGAGCGACGAAGTGATCGATGTCGTCGAACTCGCGGGTTTCGGTGACGAAACGCCGAATGGTCTTGGCCCCCAAGACCGACACCTCCGGGCCGATATCGACCAAGACCAGCTTCGCCACTCGCTCGGGGTGTGAGAGAGCCAACCGCATGGCGTTCTGCCCACCCATCGAGTGACCCACCACGATCAGGTGATCGAGACCCAGGGCGTCGATGAACGCGGCTGCGTCCAGGCCCATGGCCGCCGACGAGTAGTCGCTGTCTCGGCACCATTCACTGTCGCCGTGGCCTCGTTGATCGAGGGCGTAGATACGAAAGCGATCAGCCAGATGAAGGCTGACGAGATCGAACGAATGCGCCGATTGATTCGAACCATGGAGGAACAGCACCGGCTGGTTCGTCTCGATGCCCCACTGCAGGAAGTGGAACCGCAGATGTCGCAACACGAGATTGCGCGAGGCGTAGGTGACCTCGGCTGAGTGAGCGATGCCGAGATCGGACGCACTCTGACAGAGGCTGGCGAACTCCTGTGACTGGGAGAGTTCGAGCGGGGCGAGCCCTTCGGCGAATTCGTTCAGGTGCACGTGGGGCTCTCAGGCTCGCCGCTGATGCGGAGGAATCGGGAACTTCAGGGGCGACAGGGCCAACAGATCGATCTCGAGCAACGTCGGCCCGTCGCGATCGACGGCCGCTCCGAACGCGTGCTCGAACTCGGACACCGAACCGACGTGGCTGGACGGGATGCCCATGCCATCGGCGATCTTGGTGAAGTCGGGCGTGTGGATGTCGACCCCGAACCGCGAACCCATCACGGCATCCTCCATCTGACGAAGGACTCCGTAACCACGATCGTTGAAGACACAGATGACCATCGGCAGTTGATACTGCGCCACCGTCGCCAGTTCGCCCAGGCCCAGTTGGAACCCGCCGTCGCCGGCCATCAGCAGCGTGCGGCGACCCGAGCCGGCGCACGCCCCTACCGCCAGGCCGATGCCCGGCCCGATCGAGAGCGACGACGGTCGTATGGACGTACGAGGCTCGAGGATGGGCAGCACCCGATTGCCCCACAGATACGACGGCACGGTGGAATCACGTACCACCAGACCGTCTCGCGGTAGCAGGCGCCGGACGATCGACGAAAGCGCGCGATGGTCCGGACCGATCTCCTCCCACGAGACCTCGAGGTCGGCCACCACGGACTTGGCCGAACGATCGAGGTAGCCCGAGTCGGTGGTGCGGGCATCCACCAGTTCCACGAGGCGACCCAACCCCACTTTCGCATCAGCGACGATCGGCACATCGGCCCGATAGTTGCGCCCGATGACGCCGATGTCGGCATCGAGGTGGATGAGGGTGCCGGGGATGGCGAGCTGCCACATACGCGTGGAGTAATTCTGGAACCGGGTACCCACGGCCAACACCACGTCGGCCTCACCGATGATGTCGACCACGTCGGCGCGTTCGGTGCGGGGACCCAGCGCCAGACGGTGGTCCTCGGGAATCGAGCCACGACCTTCGAGGGTGGTGACCACCGGAGCGTCGAGACGCTCGGCCAACGCCACCAGTTCGGGCGAGGCATCGGCCGACACCACACCACCGCCGGCCCAGATCAACGGGCGCTCGGCGTTGTTCAACAGCTCGACGGCGCGGGCGATCCCGGCCTCGTCGGTGGCGATCGGATCAACCGAAGGTGCCCCGAAGAGCTCGACCGACGCGCTGCGCCACTGCTGATCGATGGGAATCTCGACCGCTCCGGCTTGCGGCCGACCGCGACGGATGTCGTCGGCCACCGACGCGATCACCCGCGAGATGTCCTCGGTCCGCCGAATGGTCTCCGCTCGACGTGTGACGGTGCGCAACATGGCCAGCTGGTTCTCGTTCTCGTGGAGGAACCCCTTCCCCTTCCCGAAGAACGCCGACTCGACCTGCCCGGTGATCAGCAGCACCGGAGACGAGCCGAAGCATGCTTCGTAGAGGCCGCTGACGGCGTTCGTGGTACCGGGTCCGGTCGAGACCAGCGCAACCCCCAGACGGCCGGTGGCGCGGGCATAGCCATCGGCTGCATGCACGGCGAACTGTTCGTGACGACACGCCACCACCTCGATGCCGTCGGATTCGGTGATGGCCTTGTAGATGGGCAGGTTGTGCACGCTGGCGATACCGAACACCTTGGTGACGCCCAGCCGGACGAGCGTCTCGGCCACCGCCTGACCGCCACTCAGCTGAACAGCACCGGTCTCGACGGCACCCGATTGATGGGTACCGGGCGTTCGAGTCTGGTCGGCCATCAATCGAGCAGTCCCATGGCTTGGCCGCCGTCGATGAGGAGGCCGGTGCCATTGATGAAGCGCGCCTGCTCCGAGCACAGGAAGGCAACAGCCTGACCGAAGTGGTAGGGATCGCCCGTGATCTTGCCGGGCAGGGTCGACGCAGCTGTGGCTTCGTCGGGGACGAGCTTCTTGACTCGGTCGGTCCAGTGGGTGCCCGGCTGGGCCGAGTTCACCGTGACGCCGTCGATGGCAACTTCACGAGCGGTGATCTTCAGGAAACTGGTGAGACCGGCGCGGGCCACCGAGGATGCCATGAGGAAGTCGATGGGTTGTTTGACGCCGACGCTGGTGATGGCGCACACCCGACCCCAACCACGTTCCCGCATGGGCGGGATGGCGATGCGACACATCTCGATCATCGCCAGGAGGTTCATGTCGATTGCTGCCTGGTACCCGTCGAGGTCGGTGTTGAAGAACTTGCCCGGTGGTGGCCCGCCGGCGTTGGTGACCAGGATGTCGACGTGGCCCAATGCGGCGATGGCCGCGTCGGTGAACGCCCGTGCACCGGCCGGCGTGGAGACGTCGGCCTCGATGGCCACCACATCACCACCCACGGACTCGATCTCGCTCTGCGCGGCTGCAAGCTTCTCGGGATCGCGACCCGAGATGGCGACCCTCGCTCCTTCTTGGGCGAGCGCCTTGGCCGCCCCGAGTCCCAGGCCAGCCGAGCTGGCAGCCACTGCTGCTGTTCTTCCCTTGATACCGAGATCCATGGCCAGAAACTAGCCCAGCGGCCTGGCGTCGACCTCATGACAGGTGACCTCAACGCATGTGTTGATCGACACCGATCAGCTTGGCGGCGTCAGCGACACCGATCGGATCTCGCCGAATTCCCGGTCGAGCTTGCGCCACGTCTCGGCGTAGTCATCCGACACGTAGACCTGGCCGAATACCGATGTCGCAACGATCGTCCCAGGTACCTCCGGATGAGTGGCAAGCCAGTACATGGTGGAGTTCGGCGTCACCGGGAGGTGTTCACGGGTGAAGGTCTGCCCGCCGTCACGGCTGATCTCGAGCGCGCCGACCGCCCCGGGGATGTAATCGCCCACACACACCACGATCACGTCGGGCCACGGGGCCAGCACACAACGGCTGTAGGCGTACTCGAACTTGGCCCCGGGGAACGGCGAGAACTCGTGCCAGTCCCAGCTCTCACCCCCGTCGTGGGAGCGAGCCAGACCGTAGGGCGACGACACCAGCAATTCGGTGCCGGTCTCGGTGGGCCGCATCGTGAACCCGTGCACGTCGTTGTGGAAGTCGGTGGGGCCCAACAGACCGAGATCGGTCCAGCTGTCGCCACCGTCGGAGGAACGGTGGAGACCGCCGATCTCGACCGATGCCCACACGGTGTCACTGTCGGCCGGATCGACGATGATGTTGGTGGTGCGCGGCACCCCGATGATGCACGCCTCGGGAATGGAGGTGTCGAGTACCTCGAAGGTCTCGCCTCCGTCGGACGATCGCGACACACCCGGCCGGGTTCCCACGTAGAGGCGGTGATCATCGAGCGGGTCGAAGCCGATCGACCAGAGGTCGGTGTTGAAGTCGGTGTTGATCAACTCCCAGTTGCCCCCATTGTCGGAGGATCGAAACAAGCCCTCGCCATCGGACAAGGCATAGAGACCACCATGGGGACTGGCCGACAGTGCCCTCGTGTTGCCTTCGGCATGCGGGCCTCGCTGGATGTGACGCCACTTCTGGCCCGCGTTGTAACTCATCCACAGTCCGGCGCCAACCGTGCCGATGCCGATTACGTACTCAGTCTCTGGTCCCCTGGTCATGAAGGAATCCTCTCACCAGCAGCGCCGGCAGAGCGAGTCCGTAGGCTGTCTCGGTGACTCTCCAATGGGGCCGCCCGATGGTGGCCATACCCGGGCCATCGATCATTCCCGATCAGGTCCTGTCCGCGATGCATCGTCCGATGGTCGACATCTACGACGGCGAACTCGTCGAGGTGACCCAGTCGCTGCTGGCGGATCTGGCGACGCTGGCCCGCACCTCGGGCGATGCGTTCATCGCCATCGCCAACGGCCACGGCGCCTGGGAGATGGCCGTCACCAACACCCTGGCGCGTGGCGACAAGGTCCTGGTGCTCGAGTCGGGCCATTTCGCCCCGGGGTGGGGGACGATGGCGTCGATGCTCGGTGTCGAGGTCGAGGTACTGCCCGGCACCCTGTGCGACCCGGTCGACCCAGCGGCGCTGGAGGCTCGACTGGTCGCCGACACCGGCCACGACATCAAGGCCGTGCTGGTGGTACAGGTCGACACCGGCACCTCGGTCTGCAACGACATCCCCGCCCTCCGAAGGGCCATCGACACCGCGGTACACCCGGCGTTGTTCATGGTCGACTGCATCGCCTCGTTGGGCGCACTGCCCTTCGAGATGGATGCCTGGGGTGTCGACGTGATGGTGGCTGCCTCCCAGAAGGCACTCATGACGCCGCCGGGCCTGGGTCTGGTCTGGGCCGGCCCCAAAGCCTGGGAGGCGTATCGCCGATCCGACCTGCGCACCGGCTATTGGGATTGGGGACCTCGAGCCGACCTGTCCTTGGCCCACTACTACCGCTTCGCCGGCACACCGCCGGTGCAACACTTGTTCGGTCTCCGAGCCGCACTCGATCTGTTGTTCGACGAGGGCGTCGAGTCCGCGTGGCATCGCCACGACGTCCTGGCTCGATCGGTGCACGCTGCGGTCGACGCGTGGGCCGATTCGACCGATCTCTCGCTCAACATCGCTGCACCCGCGGCGCGGGCCGCAACCGTCACCACCGTCATGACCTCGACGACCGACGCCGAGGCCCTTCGTGGCCTCTGCCAATCCCGAGCGGGACTCACCCTCGGCCGAACGGTCGGGGGGTTGGTCGGGCGCGGGTTCCGAATCGGGCACATGGGTCATCTCAATCCCCCCATGTTGCTCGGCACGCTCGGCACCATCGAAGCGGGCCTGCTGGCCACCGGCGCCACACTCGAACGCTCGGGGGTGGCGGCGGCCGCAGCGGTCATCGCCACCGAACTCGCGCACTGAACCGGCGACACTGAACCGGCGACACAGAATCGGGGCCACCTTGTTCGGGCATCGGGGCGATCAACCGAGCGCGTCCCTCCACGGGCTCACGTCGAGTCCGGGATACTGAATGGCCATGGCCTCGACCATCGCCGCCGTCCAGTAGTGGTGGCCGGGCTTCGGCACGCCGAACACCGACAGCTGATCGGGGGTGCAGGTTGCCGCCCATTCGAGATAGTCGCGGTTGATGACCAGCGGGGCCATCGGATCGAAACCGATCCAGTCCGCGTCGGCGGGCCGGAAGGCGATGATCAGCAGGTGTCGCTCGGTTCCCGGCGCAAGATCGACCCCACGGTGCCAGACGTCGCTCCGATAGCACAGCAACGTGCCGGCGGGCCCCGGAGCGGGTCGTTCCGCCGCGTACATCTCGGGGGCGTCGGCAGGCGTGACGGGAAACGGCCGGGTGGGCAACGACAGGTCCGCCGATGGCACCACGACCCGCGGCGCGCCATTGGATTCGTCGACGTCGTGCAGGTACAGGAAGCACTCCAGGTGCCAGTAGCCGGGCTCGCTCCTGGTGGGCACCAGCGAATGGTTCAGGTCGCGATGCAGCGGTTGCTCGTAGTTGGCCTGGCCGGCGTACTTCGACCAGGCACGAGCCTGGTAGAGGCGGATGTCGTCGGTGCCGAGCGCCCGGCGAGCGAAATCGATCACCCCGGCCTGCAGGACCAGAGCGTTGAGATGAGGGGACCGAGCAAACGGAAACAGTGTCGTGCCACCGAACTGAGCAGGTCGGAACGCCGGACCGTCCTCCGACGCCGCCGGCTGGACGTTCCGAGACGGCGCAGCCTGTTCGTAGGGTCCCGGTTCCAGCGCCTTCGCCTGTTCGAGGGCTGCAGGCAACAGGTCGGGGTCCACCAGACCGGGCACCATCGCGAACCCTTCGGTTTGCCACTGGCGAGCCAGATCATCGAGGCCGGGCCGCGATTGCCGTTCGGTCATGACAGGAGGCTACCCCGGCAGCTA
Organism: Acidimicrobiales bacterium; assembly: GCA_024641625.1. Lineage (GTDB taxonomy): Bacteria > Actinomycetota > Acidimicrobiia > Acidimicrobiales > SZUA-35 > JAHECQ01. The sequence continues at coordinate 16,485 of JAHECQ010000026.1, forward strand.
GAACTGGCCGATGGACACAGGTACCCGCACCGGTTTCGACACAAGCATCGAGGCCCCAGGCATTCTCATCGTCACGTTCAACCGGCCCGAGACGCTCAACGCGTCGACCGCTCCGATGAAGCGCGAGCTCGTCGAGACGTTGACCCAAGCGCAGATGGACGACTCCATCCGCGTGGTGGTCTTCACCGGCGCCGGGTCGGCCTTCTGGGCGGGCGACGATCTCAGCAGCCGCAAACCCGACCGCGCCAATGCCGTCCTGCCCCCGATCTTCGGGGGCCACCACAACCCGACCGGCACCTACAACGGGCTCCGCGTCATTTCCCAGACGGTCAACACTGCGGTACGAAATCTGGACAAGCTCACGATTGCGGCCATCAACGGCTTCGCCATCCAGACCGGGTTCTCCTTGGCACTGGCCTGCGACTTCCGAATCGCCGCGCGCTCGGCCAAGATGGGCAGCGCCACCCTGAGATTCGGGCTGTTGCCCGACGAAGGCGGCCAGTACCTCCTCGTTCAACACCTCGGGGTGGCCGGCGCCATGGACTTCATGATGCGCAAGCGGATCGTCGACGGTGAGACGGCCCACACGATCGGACTCGTCCACGAGGTCACTGACGACGATCAGCTCATGACCGCCACCCTCGAACTGGCCCGTGAACTGGCCGACGGCCCGCAGATGGCAATGCGCATGCTCAAGCGCAGCATCTATCTGGCCGCCGAGCAGACCTGGGCCCACTCACTCGAGGACATTGCGGCACGCACGGCCGTGACCGACCATCATCCCGACGCCATCGAAGGCGGGCGTGCGTTCCTCGAGAAGCGACAGCCCCACTTCAATGCTGCGCTGGAGGGTCGCGAGCCGCCGAACGTCGACGACATTCCGTGGGCTCACGGCGAATGACGCCAACCGAGCGTCGCGACCTCGTCGCTCACATCCACGACGCGCCATGGCTGATCGTATTGGCCATTGCCGGAGGCGGTAACGCAACCATCACCGACCTGCTCGATGTACCGGGAGCATCGCGAACCGTCCTCGAGGTTCGCGTGCCCTATGCCCACACCGCCATGGTCGATCTGCTGGGCGGCGAGCCACCGGGCAGTGCGGTGTCGGAGGCCACGGCGACCGCCATGGCCTCGGCGTGCCTTCGACGGGCAACCGCACTCGCCCCCGACGAGCCCTACCTGCTCGGCGTTGCCTGTACGGCGGCGCTCGTGAGCGATCGGCCGAAGAAGGGTGAACACCGAGCCCATGTGGCGATTGCCTCGAACCGCTCGATGACCCACGAGCGCGTTGCGTTGACCAAGGGTGAACTCGATCGACGTGGCGAGGACCGCGTGGTGGCCGACGCAATCCTGCGAACACTCGCACTGGCCTCCGGGCTGCAACCGTGACCAGCTGCAGAACCGGTCAACTGCCGGCGGTGAGCGGGGCCAGATCGCGAGTTGGGACACCGTCGCTGACGATGACACAGGTGTCGGGGGGGTCGAAGGTGATGTCGATGCCGTCGGACTGCAGATCATCGAGAAACGCAGGCAGATGAGCCATCGCCCCGGTCGGGAGATCGTGGAGCACGAGAACGGTGTGTTGCTGAGCGGCGATGTGGGAGCGGGCCACCGACGGCCAGGCGTCGACATCGATCCAGTCGCGGGGAACGCTGTTCCACAGAAGCACGGAGTACCGATGTGCTTCGAACACCGCCAGCGATGCGCTACTGAGTACGTGGGGACCCAGCCGGCCACCACGACCG
>JAHECQ010000335.1 GCA_024641625.1 Acidimicrobiales bacterium
CCAGAAGGCGCCGATCCGGCGCATCCGTTCCACAACCGACGACGGCCAGACGGCGCCGGCCGCCGTGGTCAACAGCGGCACGTGTGGATGTTCGGCGAGGGCTCGCACCGTCCAGCGGGCGACCGCCTGATGATCGGGGTGTCCTGTCACGCCATCAGACCCGAAGGAGAGAACGAGATCTGGATCGACGGCGTCGATGATCGCTCCCAACCGGGCAGCGGCCATGGGTTCGGGGATGTCAGCGCACCCGCCGTCGACGTAGTCCAGAGTGCTCGCCGACTCGGCACCGAGCACCTCGAGCGCCCGCTCCAGTTCCCGGTGTCTGCGGACCGCGAGCGCTGTGGGCGGATCCTGGATCGGGTCCTGGGTGCCGTGCTCGCCGTGGGTGGCGGTGACCGAGACGACTCGTCCGCCTCGGCGGGCGATCTCGGCCATGAGGCCGGCGCCGAGGAAGCTCTCGTCATCAGGATGAGCCCAGATGGTGAGCAGGGTGGGTCGACTCCAAGTCTGCTGATCGAGCAACTCATCGATCGATCCGATGCTCGCCCCGGCTGGTGCGGTGGTGGAGGTTGCGGTGAAGCTCATGTCACCATCATCCGGATTCGGCGCTTCCGGATCTTGGCGAGCGTCGGGCGATTACCGGGCTTCGGTTCGCTCCTCGTTCGTCATGTCTTCGTCAGAAGTCAGGACTCGGACAATCTCCGGGCCCTGATGATGTCCGGCGTCGGCTCCTGACCGTCGAAGCGACTGAGCAGGACGGTCAGCTGTTCACGCCATGGCGCGGCATCGCCGTACGCCGCCTCGAGCTCGACTCGGTCGGCCACCGAGCGCATGGCCAAGGCGGGCGAGCCCTGGTCATCGGCCACGGCATGGCTCCGCTCGAGTTCGGACCGGGCCATGGCGACGGCGTCGGGCCGTTCGAGACGCAGGTAGGCCCGGGCGCGGAGTCGGTGGAGTTCCGACTGGAAGAAGTAGTTCCGGGTGGTGGCATGCATCCGTTCGAGGGCTTCATCGAGTAGCTCGAGGGCGAGGGCCGGCTGCCCACCGTGGAGGGCGGTATCGGCGTACAGTCCCAGGTAGTAGGCCTCGTTGAGGGTGGCGTTCTCGGCTCGGAACTGAGCCAGGCCATGGGCGACCAGCCTCATCCCCTCGTCGGTCGAGCCGGTCACACCGAGAGCCCAGCCCTTGTAGATGTCGGCCTGGATGATGCGCATGGTGTAGTTCTGTTCACGCCCCACTTCGCGAGTGCGCTCAGCCCATTCGATGCACCACTCGGGCTCATTGCGGATCTGGTGGAGCATGGCTCGCTGCTGGGTGGCCGTGGAGAGGGCGTAGAGGTTCTGTTCGCCCAGCCGCACAGCCCGATCGGCCTGTCTGAGTGACTCGTCGGAGTGTCCGAGGCACCAGCTCGCCAGCGAGGACCACGAGTTACAGGAGGATGCCGGGTGTTCGGCGATGCGGGCCATGAGGACGCTGTAGGTGTCTTCATCCCACGTCTCGAGCACCCGACTGGCATTCTCGAGGCTGCGATCGAAGGCCCCTTGATGGAACGTCGAGCAGGCCACGAGCTCGTAGGCGGCCATGGCCAGCTCACTATCGGATTCCGAAGCCAGGACATCGGTCAGCAAGGCCTCGGTCCGCTGGAAGTCGCCGCGCAGCTCCGAGATGGTGGCCAGGCCGTAGCGGGCGGCCGCTGCTTCGGCGCATTCGAGACCGTGGCACAGGGCGAGCGCGGTTTCGTAGTTGGCCGACACCGATTGGTCGAACCAGCCCCGGGTGGCCACGAGGGCGGGACCGAGGCTCATACGAATCTTGAGCTCGGCCGCGTCGCGGTCGGCGCCCTCGGCCAGCTGATCAACGGTCGCCAGTGCGGTGGCGAGCATGTCGGCAGCATGGTCGTGGGCGTTGCGATCTGCCGCTTGTTCGCCGACCCGTCGCAGGTACTCAACGGCCCGAGGGTGGTCACCCGCTTGAATGAAGTGCTCAGCCAGAGCGGCAACCGGCGCCTCGGATCGGCCCTGGTAACCCTGCTCGAGGCGAACCCCGATCCGTCCGTGGAGCAAGGCCCGCCGGCTGGCGGGAATGCGGTCATGAACGACTTGACGGTAGAGCCGATGGGTGAACGAGTAGGAGGCGGCAACAGTGCCGTCGGGATAGGAGACAGCCCCTTCGGCGACGAACAGGCCACGCCGATCGGCCATACCGGCCAGCAGACGCTCGATGTCGGGCAATGTCGACCCGGCGCCGGCGGCTACCGAGGCCCCGTCGAACGAGTCGCCCATCACCGCGCAGGCCTCGAGAACCGTCAGCTCCTCGGAGCCCAACGCCCGGAGCTCTCGTTCGAGTAGTCCGGGCAGGGTGGCCGGCACGGTGGCCCGCAGCGCGACGGGTGAACTGCGAATCGACACTTCGGCGCCGACCACTTCGACATGGCCCTCCCGGATCCACGTGGTGAGGATCTCGCTGGCGAACAGGGGGACCCCGTCGCAGCGGTCGATGACGATCCGTATGAGTTCGTCAGGCACCTGGGCGCCCCCGAAGCGAGCGCGGACCAGATCCTCGACGGCGTCATCGTCGATGCGGCCGAGCCTCAGTTCGGTGGCGATACCCGTGGCCATTGCGGTGGCGATCAGGAGATCGGCATCACTGTGCTCGGCACCGGCCGTACCCAGCAACAACAGGCGAGTGGCATCCCTGCGTTGAACGAGGAGGTCGATGACATCGAGGGTGCAGTCGTCGGCCCACTGAAGATCTTCGAGCAGAAGCAGCGTGGGCCGGGTGCGGGCCAGCACCTCGATGGCCTCGGCTCCTTCTCTCAGCATGCGAGCGCTGTTGGATCCGAGCAGTCGACGTTCGAGGTCCTCGGAGATCCCGACACCGACGAGCGCCGGCATCTGAGCCAGCCACGATGGCGCAACGCGGTCGAGGGTGTCGCGGACGAGTTCGGGCTCGACCCGAGCCAGGTGACCGAAAGCATCGAACAAGCAGAAATATGGTTCGACTGCTCCCCGGGTCTGCATGCATCGGCCTTGCAGAACGAGCCACTCATCGAGATGGTCGTGCCGTTCGATGAGTTCGGCAATCAGCATCGACTTGCCCGAGCCGAGGCCACCCCGAATGAAGACAGCGGTCCTGGTACCTCGATCGGTCTGCTCGAGAGCCTGGTCGAGCTTGGCCAGCTCGGTGTCGCGTCCGAAGACCCCACTGGGCTCTCGAAGTCCGTCGGGGGTCGAGGCTGGGGCGCCGACGACGTCGGGTACACGCGCTGAGGCCGAGGATTCGCGATCGATGACCTCGGCGACGAAGCGATAGCCCCGGCTGTGAATGGTCTTCACGATCCGTTGCTCGCGGCCGCTGTCGCCACACGCTTTGCGCACCAATTTGATCCGCGACGTCAGGGCCGACTCGGACACGAAGCGATCGCCCCAGACCTCGTCGAGCAGTTCGATCTTGCTGACCATCCGGTTGCGGTGGGCCATGAGGTACTCGAGTACGGCCAGAACCTGGGGTTCGACGTGTACCGGGTTCCCATCGCGCCACAACTGCTGGGAGGCAGTGTCGAGGACACATCCATCGAATTCGGCGATCAATCGGTCCCCCTCCAGTAGTCGGATCGGGCCTTCTGCCTTCGTCCCACTCCCGAGCGGAACCGCCCGATCTCGGTGAACGGAAACGTCGTCGTCACCGTCAGGTGCACAAACATGGCACAAGGATCGCGCACCTCTGGGTACCATCGCCAGGGACATCGCCCAGCGGTGTACGACCCGGCTCGGAGCGAGTTCGGCGGACACCGGGCAGGAGGTCTGACATGTTGGTCGATGGTGCTCTGTCGATGGCGGTGCGCGGCAGCGGTCGCGAGGCGGCGGAGTTCGAGGCGATGGGCCTGGACGGCGCGTGGAGCTTCGAAGCGGGCCACGACCCGTTCGTGCCGATCACCCTGGCCAGCCAGACGACAAGTCGGATCGAACTGGGCACGGCCATCGCAGTTGCGTTCGCCCGTACGCCGATGATGAGCGCGCACATCGCCTGGGACCTGCAGATGCTGACCGAAGGGAGGTTCATCCTCGGCCTGGGAACGCAGATCAAACCGCATATCGAGAAGCGGTACGGCATGCCGTGGTCGAAACCGGCCGAGCGGATGCGGGAGTACGTGCAGGCAGTTCGTGCGATCTGGGACTGTTGGAGTACGGGCGAGCCACTCAACGTCCGCGGCGAGTTCTACACCCACACCCTCATGCCGCCGTTCTTCAGCCCGGGCCCACTCGAGGTCCCGGCACCGAAGATCTATCTGGCCGGCGTCGGACCGCACATGATGCGAGTCATCGGTGAGGTGGCCGACGGCTTCTTCGTCCACCCGTTCCACACGCCCGACTTCCTCGCCGCCGAAACGCTGCCCGCACTCGCAGCCGGAGCAACCGCAGCCGGCCGGGATCCATCGACGGTCGACGTCGCCTGTCTCACGATCGTGGCCATGGGCGCTGACGAGGAGTCCCTGGCCGAAGCCCGGCAGAAGGCCAGGGCCCAGCTGGCGTTCTACGGCTCGACGCCCGCCTACTCGGGAGTGCTCGACCACCACGGCTACGGCGAGCTCCAGCCCGAGCTCAACACCATGAGCAAGCAGGGGCGCTGGCGGGAGATGACCGATCGCATCGATGACGAACTGCTCGATCTGGTGATCGTCAGCGGATCACCGGCCGAGGTCGGTCGAAGGATCGCCGAGCGCAACTCGTTCGCCGATCGCACCAC
>JAHECQ010000027.1 GCA_024641625.1 Acidimicrobiales bacterium
GAACACGCTGCCCTCGATGCGCTGGACGGGGCTGCCCGATGCGAAGGAACCGGCGTTGGTCACCGGTAGCCATGCGGCGATCTTGGGCAGGAACGAGGAGACCAGAAAGCTCTCGACGATGAACCAGTAGATGACGAAGCCGGTAATGGAACCAACCGAGCTGTTCACCACCAGGGTCACGGCGATGCCGAAGGCACAGAACAATCCCGAAGCGACACCGGTACGCAGCACGAGGACCGCAGCGTTGCGCCAGAGTTCACCCGTGATGCCGCCGGTGGTCCCATCGACGGCAAGGGTCAAGGCAAAGAGCAACCCGATGAAGATCACCGCCAACGCCATGGCGATCAGGGCGATGCTGGCCGAGCCGGCGACGGCCCGCGAGTACACCAGTCGCCATCGCCGAGGCTCCCAGGTCAGGATCTGCTCGACCATGCCCGATTTCAGGTCGGCGCCGATGTACGACGCGCCGATGACGAACGCCATGACGGGGAGCAGGTCCGCAATCGGGCCGAGAAGTTGGTTCGCCGATGGTCCGCCGGCGATGTCGTTCACGAAGTCGACTGGTGTGTCGTTGTTGGTGATGACCACGTAGGCGATGACGACACCGGCGACGAACATCCCCACGAGGACGAGCGGGAAATAGCGAGTCATGCGACGGGCCCAGAGTCGTTTGGTGTCGGAACGAAGCAGTCGGATCACGACGCGTCCCCTGCCGTGGTGTCCAGCGTGGACGCATCGTGCTGCCCCGAGGCGACCGGTGGCATCCGACCGCCCACGTCGGTTGGTGGACCGGTTGGTGGAGGGGGAGCCCCGGTGAGATGGAGGAAGGCTGCTTCGAGCGTCGCCCGATGGGTGTGCAGGCCACGCAGGTAGCGACCCCGCTTGGCCAGGCTCTCGGTCACCTCGCCGGCACGCTCGGGTGCGACCTCCACCACGAGATCATCGGGCTCCGGTTGGGGGTGAGCGACGATGCCGTCCTCACGCAACACCGCCAAGGCGCCGTCGCGATCGTCGATGGTGACCACGACGACGTCGCCGCCGGCGCGGGACCGCACCTCGTCCAACGTGCCTTCGATGACGAGCCGGCCCTGATCGATGATGGTGACGTCGTCGCAGATGTGCTCGATCTCGGCCAGTTGGTGACTCGACACCAGCACTGCCTTTCCTTCGGCAGCGATCGTCCGGATGAGGACCCTGATCTCGGCAATACCTGCGGGGTCCAGTCCGTTGGCCGGCTCGTCCAGAATGAGCAGTTCCGGGCTCTTCAACAGAGCTGCGGCAATGGCCAACCGTTGGCGCATTCCCAGGGAGTAGCTCTCGAAGGAGTCCCGGCTCCGGCGATCCAAGCCGACGATCCGAAGGACACGATCGGTCTCGGACTTCGGAATGCCGGCGATGTCGGCCAGGAGTTGCAGGTTTCGTTGGGCGGAGAACTTGGGGAACAGCTTGGGGCTTTCGACGATTGCCCCGACCCGTGGCGCAGCCCGATGAAATTCTCTCGACGAGTCGACTCCGAACACCCGGACGCTGCCGGCCGTCGGCTGAATGAGGCCGAGCAGACAGCGAATGGTGGTGGTCTTCCCCGAACCGTTGGGACCAAGGAACCCGTGGACGAATCCCGGGCGACACAATTCGAGGTCGAGGTGGTCGATGGCCACGACCTCGTGTTCGGCCGAGCGCCCGATGCCGGTACCGGCGAAGCCCCTCCCCCCGTACACCTTGCGGAGGTCGCTGACTTCGATCAGCGCTTGGTTCATGTTCGGAGAGTATCCGACTCGGGCGCGAGGTCACCGACCTCCAGTACGGTGACCCTGTTCGTACATCGAAAGGATGCACATGGCGGAACAGCTGTCGTGTTGGGCGCCGTTGCCGAAGGGAACGGCGTCACAGGTGGCCGAGGCGGCCAAGAGGTTGGAGGCCCGTGGCTACGCCGGCGCCATCGCCAACCAGGTGTACAGCCCACCTTGGTCGGCTCTGGCCATTTCGGGCGCAGCGACCACGACACTCGGGCTCGAGGCCGGCATCGCCATGGCCTTCGTGCGATCGCCGTTCGAGACAGCCTGTGCGGCCCTCGAACTCGACCGACTCAGCGGCGGACGCTTCGTCCTGGGCCTGGGCACCGCACCGGGGCAGTGGACCGAGGACTACTTCGGGCAGCCGTTCAGCCCGCCCATCGATCGCCTGCGCGAGATCATCGAGATCATCCGGCTGGTCAATGACGCTGCGGTGTCGGGAGCGCCCGGCATCGACGCCTTCGACGGCGAGCACTATCGGTTGTCCTTCGACGGTCTGGTACCCACCTTCGGTCCCGGCGTGCGCCGGGTGCCGGTGTGGGTGGCTTCGTTACGGGAGAAGTTGTGCGAACTCGCCGGAGAGGCCGCCGATGGCCTCATCGGCCATCCCATCTGGTCCACCGCCTGGATGTTCGACCATGCGCTTCCCGCCATGGAACGAGGCGCCCGCCGAGCCGGGCGCAGCCCCGACGAACTGCACCTCCAGCTGTGGTTGACGGTGTCCATCGACGACGATCCGACCATCGCCGCCCGTCGGGCCCGGGGCAACGTGGCCTTCTATGGTGGCATTCCCACCTACCGCTCGTACTTCGACGCCCACGGGTTCGGAGGCCTGTCCGACACTCTGGTGGAGGCCCGCCAATCCCAACCTCTGGAGCAGTGCCTCGATCTCGTACCCCTCGAAGCCGCCCGCACCTTCGCCGTGTGCGGAACCTCCGATGAGGTCGGTCAAGAGCTCGAGCGGCTGGCCGGCCGAGCCGCCTCGGTGTGCGTCAAACCTCCGACGTGGTGCGTCGAGCCCGACGAGGCGGCCGGACAACATGATCTCATCGAACACGTGTTGTTCGATTCGTGAGCCCGAGCGCTCGTCCCAGGCAATCGCGTCCCAGGCAATGTGACGACCGGACGGTCCGCGTTCAGAGGAAGACGTCGCCACCATTGGGGCTGATGGTTTGTCCCATCATGTGACGGGCCTCGTCCGATGCCAGGTAGACGTAGGCGGGCACGATGTCGTCCACCGTGGCGAATCGTCCCTTGGGAATGGTTCCGAGCAATGCCGCGAGGAACTCGGTCGATGCCCCTTCGAGGATCGGTGTCTCGGTGGCCCCGGGAGCAACGCAGTTGGCGGTGACGTTCCGTGAACCGATCTCGAGGGCGAGCGATCGTGTGAACCCGATGATGCCGGCCTTCGCGGCCACGTAGTGGGAGCGTTCGGCGCCACCCCGGTAGGCCAGTTGCGATGCCGTGTTCACGATCCGTCCATAGTCACGCTCGTACATCCCCCCAAGCACGGCCCGTGTGCAGAGGAACGTGCCCGTGAGGTGCACGGCCAGCATGCGCTCCCACCGGTGAAGGGGAAGCGATTCGACGGGGCCCCGGGTGGCGAAGCCGGCGTTGTTGACCAGGATGTCGATCCGACCGAAGGCCTCGTTGGTCGCCTCCACCATGGCGGCAACCTCGCCTTCGCTCGACACATCGCAGCGCACGGTGAGAGCCCGAACGCCTGCAGCTCGTGCTCGTTCGGCAACCGCCTCGGCCGCAGAGTGTTCGGCATCACCGGGATAGTTGACCGCCACCGAGGCACCCTCGGCCGCGAACGCCAGTGCGACTCCTGCGCCGATGCCGCTCGAGGCTCCCGTGATCAGACTACAACGACCGTCCAGACGTCCCATCGCTGCAGTTCAGCACAGGTGCCCACTACATTGCTGCCGGTGTACCATTCGCCGCGATCGACCGGGTCGGGTCCGACCCGATGACTCCAGCCGACGGTGCGTTGGCGGGATTGGCCGGGTTCGCTGCGGGCCTCATCAACGCAGTCGCCGGCGGCGGCACCCTGGTGTCGTTCCCTGCGCTGGTGGCGTTGGGTGTTCCGACGGTCAACGCCAACGTGACCAACACCGTCGCTCTGGTCCCCGGTTACCTCGGTGGTGCCTATGCCCAGCGCAAGGACCTCCTCACTTATGCCAATGGGTTGAAGGGTCTGGTCGTCATCTCGGCCGTGGGCGGTCTGGCCGGCTCGGTGCTCCTGGTGAACTCGCCCGAGAAGCTCTTCAAGAGTCTGGTGCCGTTCCTCATCATCGGCGCCTGTCTCCTCCTGGCCTTCCAGGAGCGGTTGAAGGGCCTCCTGGCCCAACGCCGCAAGCGAGGCGCCACCGCGCCGATCGATGCTTCCAGTGGGGCGGTCGGAGGGGAACACAGACCCTACGGCATCCTCGCCCTGGCCTTTCCTGCCGCCATCTACGGGGGCTACTTCGGGGCTGGGCTCGGCATCATGCTGTTGGCCGTGTTGGGTCTGGCGCTGGACGACCCGCTCCCCCGCATCAACTCACTCAAGTCCCTGCTGTCACTGACCATCAACCTGGTGGCCGCTGCCTTCTTCATCTTCAGCGGCCGGGTCCATTGGGGATACGCGGCAGTCATGGCGGTGACCAGCCTGATCGGTGGTTCTGTCGGAGGTCGCATCGCCGGGATGCTCCAACCGGGGGTGATGCGGGCAGTCGTCGTGACGTTCGGTTTCCTGGTGGCGCTCAAGTTCTTCATCTGACAGCTTCTTCCTCTGACAGCTTCTTCCTCTGACAGCTTCTTCCTCTGACAGCTTCTTCGTCTGACGAGGGTGTGCAGCGGACACTGGGTTCGTGCGGGAACAGGCGTCATCTGACGAACCGGCGAGGCGCCGCTAAGGTCCGCACCGATGAGCCATCGTTGCCCTTCCTGCTCGCCCGGACCCGCCCGGGTGATCGATCACGAGCGTGGTGTCGTCCACGTACCCCGAACGTTCCGAGGTCCACCTGAGTCGATGCACGGAGGCGCCGCTGCGGGGATGGTGGCCTGCCTCGGCGACGCTCATCTCGCCGCACCGACCGCTCGGTTCAACATTCGCCTGCACGCACCCCCACCGCTGCTGACCGATCTTCCCTACACCGTCGCCGTGGATGCCGATGCCCGACATCTTCGGTTCGAGATCGGGCATCCTGGTGCAACCGTGCTGTCCGGTTGGGCTGCCACCGACGCTGAAGCGCCGGTGGTGCCCCCGGAGATCGTCGCTGCACTCCGGGCCCGGGTCACGCTGGACGCCGAAGCGCAGCATCGGTTCGAGACCCATGTCGAAGAGGAGGACGAGGAGTTCTCCGAGTGCTTCGGCTGCGGGACGGCCAACGAGGGAGGCCTGCACCTCCGCACCCGGCCGATCGACGACCATCACGGATGGATCGACTGGAACCCCGATGCCCGCTGGCACGACGGTGACCTGCTCGGCATGTTGCCCGCCATCGCCGCTCTCGACTGCACCTCGGCCTTCCCCCTGCGGCACGTGGGGATGATGACGCCCGAGGAGACCACGCTCCTCGGCACCTATGACGGCCAGATCCACCGTCGACCCCCGGTGATGACCGGAGACTCGTATCGGATCGTCACCGCGCCCCGGGAGCGTTCCGGTCGCAAGATCTATGCCGACATCGGGCTCTTCTCGCCGGAGGGCGAGGTGTTCATCACCGGCTGCGCCACCTGGATCGTGCTCATGGTCACGCCTGAGTCCCCGACGGCCGTGTCTCCCACGACCGGCGAAGCCGCCTGACCACGTTGCCCGGTCAACGCAGGCCGCAGGCGTCGGCGTAGGACTCGAGCACCGACTCGAACCGCGACGTCGGCGACGGGCCTGCGAGGATGAGCTCCTCGACCCCCAACGTCCGAGCGAGGTCGGCTTTGGCCGTGATCTCCTCGGGTGTCTCGCTCGAGAGCGGAACACCGAGCTTGAAACTGAACCCGTCATCATGGACGGAACGGCCTTCCTTGGCCAACGCACGATGAAGAACGTCGAGATGGGCCTCGAGGTCGTCCTGGGCCCACCACCCATACCAGCCATCTCCGAGGCGTGCGGCACGGCGCATCGCTGCGGCCGAGTCCCCGCCGATGATGATCGGGGGTCCACCGGCCGTCAGTGGCTTCGGGTTCAACACGACGTCCTCGAACTGGACGAACTCGCCCTGATAGGTGGCGCGATCCTGGGTCCAGGCGACGCGCATGGCCTCGATGTACTCATCCATTCGCCGGCCCCGGCGTTCGAAGGGCACGCCCAGGGCTGCGTACTCCTCCCACGACCAGCCGGATCCGACACCCAATTCGAAGCGACCACCAGTCGCATGGTCCAGGGTCAGCACTTCCTTCGCCGTCAGCAGCGCCGGCCGTTCGGGCAGGATGAGGACGCCGGTGATGAAGCGAAGCCTCGTCGTGGCGGCCGCTGCCGCCTGCACCACGAAGAGAGGGTCGTAGATGCCGGTCTCGGGACCCCAGCCAGGCGCGCCGTCTGCGCTGTAGGGATACTTCGACTCGTAGGACGCCATGAAGACGACGTGCTCGGGCACCGAGAGCGCGTGGAAGCCCAGTCCCTCCAACGCCTGGGCGAAGGCACGAACGAAGCCGAAGTCACGTTTGGGCGAGTTGCCGAACATTCCCGCAGCGCTGATCTTCATGTGGTGTCATCCTCCTCGCGAAATCGGCTCCTGCCGAACACTCCCGAAACCTACTTCACCGCCAACCGCGACGTCCGGTGTTCGGCTACGGCCCCGCGGGTTGGCCGACGGACGGGGGGTGCGACAAACTGCGGCATGGCGACCGCGTTGATCACCGGAAGTTCGAGCGGCATCGGATTGGCCACGGCCATCCGCCTGGCCGCTGACGGACATCGTGTGTTGGCCACCATGCGCGATCCGTCGCGCGACGGCGATCTCCGGGCGGCCGCATCCGCCGCCGGTGTGTCGCTCGACGTGCGTCAACTCGATGTGGACGATGATCGGAGTGTCACCGAAGCGTTCGCTCGGATCGCCTCCGACGTGGGCCCGGTCGACATTCTCGTCAACAACGCAGGGACGAGCCCGGTGGCGGCGGTCGAGGACATGCCGCTCCGCCAGTGGAAGGAACTGTTCGAGACCAACTTCTTCGGCGTCATCCGCTGTGTTCAGGCGGTGTTGCCGGCCATGCGAGCGCAGCGATCGGGCTCGATCATCAACATCAGTTCGATTGCCGGGCGGGTGGCCGTGCCGATCTTCGGTCCATACGCCGCATCGAAGTTCGCGCTCGAGGCGGCCACCGAGTCCTTGGCGTGCGAGGCCGCCATCTTCGGCATTCGCGTCCACCTGGTCGAACCGGGTGCCGTCGTGACCCCGATCCGGGCGAAGACCGGCGCACCCGACCGCAACAGCCCGTATCGTCCGGTCGCCAAGAACTGGGGCTTCTCGATGGGCTATGACCACGCTCGCGCCCGGGGGCCCGAGGAGGTGGCCGACGTCATCTCGAGGGCCGTCTCGGATCCCGCGACAGCGTTCCGCATCACCGTTGGTGCGGGAGTCGACGAGCTGATCGCGCTCCGCCGGCGTCACGACGACGAGGCATGGATCGAGCTCTGGTCCTCCGAGACGCCCGAGTTCCTCCGGCGCTACCAGGAGCTGACGGGCCTCGACGTGACCGCGCCGCCTCCCGATGCCACCCCGTCGATGGACTCGGATTGACGCTGGCTCACCGACCGTCTCTCTCACCGACCGTCTCTCTCACCGACCGCCCACGAAGAAGAAGGACTCATCATGGCCATCGACAAACCAGCCGCTGAACACGCCGCCTGGATCGACCAGGTGCAGGAGGAGGCGCTCGAGCCCTCGATCCCCATCTGTGATCCCCATCATCACCTCTGGCTCGATCGGGGACACACCGGATGGCCGTACACCCTCGAGGATCTTCACGCCGACACGTCGTCGGGCCTCAACGGCATCAGCCACAATGTTGTACGCACCGTCTTCCTCGAATGCCACGCCCAGTACCGAACCGACGGCCCCGAGCATCTGCGACCCGTCGGTGAGACCGAGTTCGTCGTCGAGGCCGCCGAACGCAGCGCCGCATCGGGGCACGCGGAGATCGCCGGCATCATGGGTCAGGCCGACCTCGCTCTGGGTGACGCGGTCGAGGAGGTGTTGACGGCCCACGCCGAAGCGGGACGAGGGCGTTTCCGCGGTATCCGGTACATCACCGCCCAGGACCCTCACCCGCCGCTGGCCATGGGCAACAGCGCAGCCATGGACGACCCGGCCTATCTCGCCGGAGTCCGCAAGGTCGGATCGATGGGGTTCACCTATGACTCGATGGTCTATCACCCACAGCTCACCGAGCTCGCCGAGGTGTGCCGCGCGTGTCCCGACACGCCCATCGTCATCGATCACCTCGGTGGTTTCCTCGGCACGGGTCCCTACAAGGATCGCCGTGACGAGATCCTTGCCTTCTGGCTCGTCGCGATGGCCGAGCTGGCCGCCTGCCCGAACACCTACCTCAAGGTGGGCGGGATCGGGATGCCGATGATGGGCTATCGATGGGACAAGCAGGAGCGTCCCCCGACCTCAGAGGAGCTCGCGGCGCCGTGGGTCGGGCCCATTCAGGCCGTCATCGAATTGTTCGGACCCGATCGCTGCATGTTCGAATCCAACTTCCCGGTCGACAAACGCGGCGCGGGCTACACGGTGCTGTGGAATGCCTTCAAGCGGATCGCCGCCGACTATTCACCCGATGAGAAGCGCGACCTCTTCCACGACACCGCGGCTCGGGCGTACCGGTTGCCCACCCTCTCGTCGTAGGGCGAGCCAAGGTCGTGCCGCCCAACGCACCTCCTGTCAGTAATAGCGAGGTCCGTAGATGACCGCGTTGACGTCGCGTTTGGTGTTGACGGCGGCCTTCGCCGGCTGGGCGGCGAACCTCTCGGCAACGGCTCGAGCCTCCTCGAGCAGGGTCGCCGGGTCGACGACACGGTTGACGATGCCCAGCGAGCACAGCTCGGTGGCATCGAACCGGCGGCAGAGGATGACGGCCTCCTTGGCCAACCACGGCCCCATCCGATGGGTGAGGGCGAAGCTGGACAAGCCCCGGAAGGGAACCCCCAGATCGACCTCGGGCACCCAGAACTCGGCCTCGGGAACGGCCAGGCAATAGTCCGCAGCCAGGGCGATCGACCAACCGCCGCCGATGGCGTGCCCGTTGACGGCCACGACCACCATGACCTCGAGGTGGGCCAGCTGGTCGAAGATCCGCCCGATCATCCGCGGGCCGTCCACGGAACTGCCGGCCAGATCTCCCTCACTGGCCCGGTCGGCGACGGACCTCGGCTCGGCACCGGCGCAAAAGACGGTGCCGGCTCCCGTGAGGATCAACGCCCGGGTCCGACCATCGTCCCTGACCCGGTGGATGATGGCCTCCAACTCGCCGAGTACCGCAGCGTTGAGTCCATTGCGGCGTTCTGGGCGATTGAAGGTCACGGTGGTGATCGAACCTTCCACCTCGAGGAGGAAATGTTCGTAGTGCGCCACCGGCTCGCTCAAGCGACGGGGGCCAGTTCGTTGGCCGATGGGAGCAGCTTGAGGAAGTTCTCGGCGTAGAAGGAGGTTCGTACCGACTCGTCGAGTCCGTCGAGACTCGATTCGAACCGGCCGATGGGATTCCGGCCGCCCTCGGTGTGTGGGTAGTCGGATGAGAACAGATAGAGGTCGGCCGCCGAATCGCGGATCAGCGCCCCCACGTCCTCGAAGGGGTACGGGGTGAAGGCCAGCTGGTCACGGATCTGTTCCGATGGGCGCCGGGTGAAGTCGCGCAGTTCCGGTTCCGAGCGAGCCCAGATCTCCGCTGCATGATCGAGCCGCCGCAGCATGCCAGGGACCCAGGTGGCCCCCAGTTCGATGGCCCCACCTCGCAGTCCACGATGTCGTTCGAGCACGCCGTCGAGGACCATGACCGACAGGAACTCCTCGGCTGCCTGGTGCAGAACCGTCAGGTCCTTCGATCGCACGTTCTCGGCCCCGCCCAGCCAGTCGGTGGGTTGCGGGCGACCGGTGTTCATGTACTGGGGGCGAATCTGGATGGGTTGGCCGCCGACGTGCAGCACGAACGGGACACCGGCCTCGGCCATGCGAGCCCAAATCGGATCGAGATCGTTGTGACCGGGTGAGCGACCCCCGCAATGACCGGCAGGGATCCAGATGGCCTTCGCCCCCAGTTCGAGCGCTGCGTCGAGTTCGATCGCCGCCCGATCAGGGTCGTCGAGGGTCAGGAGCGCCACGGCGAGCAGCCGCGGGTCCTCGCCACAGAACTCGGCCATGGCCCGATTGTGCGCCCGACAGGCGGCATAGCGAACCTCGAGGTCGGAGATCCAGAACACCTGGCCGGGTGAGAAGGACGCAAAGACCAGTTGGGCGTGGAATCCCAACTCGTCGAGGGCCATGGTCCGCTCTCGTTGGTTGAAGGCGCCCAACGCCTCGTAGTTCTTGGCACCGCCGACGATGTTCTGCAGCAGTTCGGGGATCTTCTCCTCGGAGTGTCCCCCGGCGGCCGCGTAGTGAATCAGGCGTTCGGCCATGGGTCCACCCGAACTCACCGAAAGCGGCGGAATGCGATCCCGCATGAGCGGGTCGGCGTGGCTGACCAACCAGTCGGGAAGTTCCATGATGTGGCTGTCGGCGTCGAAGAACGTACGACCTTCTGCGTATGGCACCGATGATCCCCTTGCTCGCGAGTCGCCGTCGAAACTACCCCGAGGTGGTTACGGTATCCCAATGCCCGACACCGGCACGCTCGACCTCGCCGATGCTCGTCACGAACATCGCAGTGCCTGGCTTCTGGCATTCGCAGCCGCGGCCGCCAACTTCGTCACCTTCGGCACGTTGTTCTCCTTCGGCGTCTTCCAGAAGGCCATCGCCAACGACCTGGACACCACCACCGGTCCGGTGGCTGCGCTCTTCTCGCTTGCGGTGTTGGCGTACTACCTCGCCGGGGCCGTCGGGGGCAGGCTGGCCGACCGATTCGACGTTCGGCCGGTGCTCATCACCGCCGGGGTGTTCCTCCCGTTCGGCATGATCATGTCGTCCAGGGTCGCCTCGCTGTGGCAGCTCTACGTCTTCTACGTCCCCTTCGTCGGCATCGCCGTGGGTTGCTGCTACCCGCCGTTGATCGGCGCGGTCGGCCGACGCTTCGAGCACCGACGGGCGCTGGCCATCGCCATCCTGCTGCTCGGTGTGGGCGGGGGCACCTCGGTCATGCCGAACCTCAGCGAGGCGCTCGACGACGCGTTCGGTTGGCGTACCGCCTTCGTCATCCTCGGACTGGTCGGCGCGGTCGTCATGGCCGCCGGGCCGGCACGTCGAGTCGCGACCAGGCCCTCACCCCTCGGTCCCATCGTTCGCACCCTGCGATTCCGCCGTCTCTACTTCTCGGTCGTCCTCATCGGCCCCGGGTTCTACACACCGCTCGCCTTCTACAACGACTACGCCGTCGATCATGGCATCGGCCGTCGGGCCGCCGCTGCGCTCATCGGTCTCGTCGGCGGTTCGAGCGTGGCTGCACGCCTGTTCTTCGGTTGGCGACCCAGCCGCCTCGGTCCCATGGGCCAATATCGCACCGGCTACTTCCTCATGCTGGCCGGGCTGGTCACGTGGCTCGTGTCCGGGGGTGCCTATCCCCTGCTCGTCCTCAGTGCGGTGTTGCACGGGGTGGGTTGGGCGGCGTGGGTCACGGCGACTCCGCTGGTGCTCAGCGACTGGTTCGGGGTGCGCGATCTCGGCGGGGTGGTGGGAACCTTCTACACCGGTCTCGGCGTCGGGGCGCTGGCGGGGCCGGCGCTGGCCGGATTCCTGATCGATCGGTCCGGCTACCGTCCTGCGATCGCAACGGTCGTGATCACTTCGGTCATCGCCTGCGGACTCGCAATGTTGCCCATGGTCGAACGACAATCGGTCGTCGTCGCCAACTGACAGGACTCGTCGTGGAACTCGAACTCGGAACCCCGTTCATGCTCGCCCGAATCGAGGACGGCATCGGCTGGATGACGTTCAACAATCCCGAGCGACGCAACGCCATGAAGCTCGAGATGAACCAGGCCATTGTCACCATCCTCGAGACGTTCGACGCCAGCGACGAGGTGCGGGTGGTGGTCATGCACGGCGCCGGCGACAAGGCGTTCGTCTCGGGGGCCGACATCTCCGAGTTCGAGGAGCATCGCTCGACTCCCGCCGGCCGTGCTCACTTCGACGCAGTCTCCGGCGCGGCGGGCCGAGCGTTCGCTTCACTGTCGAAGCCACTGATTGCCATGATCCGGGGCTTCTGCATGGGCGGTGGGCTGGCCACTGCACTCCAGGCCGATCTGCGCATCTCGGCTGATGACGGGCAGTTCGGGGTACCCGCAGCCCGTCTCGGCCTCGGCTACGGGTTCGATGGCATCAACAAACTCACCCACATCGTGGGTCCCGCCTTTGCGGCGGAGATCTTCCTCACGGCCCGCCGTTTCGATGCGGCCGAGGCGGCTCACATGGGCCTGGTCAACCGGGTCGTGCAACCCGAGGACCTCGAATCGACGGTGACGGATCTTGCGCGAACGATCGCCGCCAATGCCCCGCTCACCGTTCGGGCGGCCAAGGCCGGGGTCAGGGAGACCTTCAAGGATCCCGATCGACGAGACCTCGGGCGAGTGGCGGCCATGGTCGAGGAGTGCTTCCTGAGCGCCGACTACCAGGAGGGCCGCACGGCGTTCATGGAGAAGCGACCGCCCCGGTTCGAGGGACGTTGAGTTCCGTCGGCCCGACGTCTAGCGAAGAGGCGAGAAGTCGGTGGGCGTCAGGATGCGGTTCTCGAGGTGATGGACGAGTGGGCCGTTGGCTTCGGTCTCTGCCCGCACCTTCAACCAGTCGGGATCGGTGGCGAACGCAGTCCAGGCCTGCTCACGGTGGGCCAGGCTCTCGAACCCGATGATGTACCACAGTTCGTCGTTTCGTCCGCCGATCGAGTTCACCCAGTAGCCCACATTGGTGATGCCGTGCTTCTCGAACAGTGCGGTGGTGTGGTTGCGGAATCTTGCGATCAGCTCGGGCAGGCGGCCGGTCTCGGCGGTATAGATGCGCAGTTCGTGGATCATGTTGCCTTCTTAGTCGAGTAACCCTCCATCGATCCATCCGCCGACCGGTGCCGCCGCCGATCCATCACAGCTTGGCCATGACCTCCCGTGACAGTCGTTCGGCGTAGGCGTCCTGATGATCCATGGCGGGCAGCACGACGATCTGGTCGACACCTGCTGCGTGCATGGCCCGCAGCTGCTCCCGGCACTCCTCGGCCCGACCGACCACACAGGTCGCCCTCACGAGGTCCTCGGTCAGAAGTTTCCGTTCGTCGGGGTGCAGGTAGGTGCAGTGTCCTTCGTGGATACGGATGTGGCGCAGGTGCTCGGGCGTGCGCTCGATCATCGCCGTGTACTCCTCCCACACCGGGAGCAGGCGACGGGGTGGGGTCCGGTTGAACTGCCGCACGGAGTCGAAGATGTAGTGCATGCCCGAGATGATGAAGGGGCCGTGTTCGGCGATCACCCGCTCGGACAGCATCTCCTCACCCTCGTCGAGGATGATGACATTGAGCAGGTTCACGATCGGGAAGTCGGCACTGTCGACGTCGACATCGCTCCGTCCATGTTCGGTGGCGGCACGCTTGACCGTCTCCTTCGAGCGGGCGATCGACCGTTCCTCGTTGGGCATCGAAACGAACAGGCCATCGCCCAGCTCGCCGGCCAGCGCCTGCGATTTCGGACCGAAACCCGAGACGATGATCGGAATCTTGTCCTCCAGGTTCACGAAGCCGCGGTCTGCCATGAGGAGGCGAATCGGGGCGGTGACACCGCGGAAGGTGTACTCGACCTCCTCCCCGGCCAGAAGGCCGCGAATGGCTCGTACCTCGTCGCCGTAACGCTTGATGGGCAGCGGCTTGAGGTTCATGAACCGGTACGCCGAGTTGCCCGATCCGATCCCCAACGACACCCGTCCAGGCGCCAGGGTCGCCACCGACGCGATCGAATGGGCAATGACCGGGGCCGCCCGTGTCCCGGCCACTGCGA
This sequence comes from Acidimicrobiales bacterium, assembly GCA_024641625.1. Lineage (GTDB taxonomy): Bacteria > Actinomycetota > Acidimicrobiia > Acidimicrobiales > SZUA-35 > JAHECQ01. The sequence continues at coordinate 13,909 of JAHECQ010000027.1, forward strand.
CACCGGTGGCCAGCTTGATCCTCGAGGTGCGCTCGGCGGCCAGCGCCATGTAAGCGAAACAGTCGCCCCAGATCATCTGACTGTCGGGCACCCACACCATGTCGAAGCCCAGGTTCTCGCACCGCTTGGCGAAGTCCACCTGATCGAGTTTCGTCGTGACACACATCCCGAATTCCATGTCGATGGACGCTAGTCGGTGGTTCGACCCCCTACCGGCTCAGTGGCCGGCGCCGAGCTTGCCGCTGAGGTTGTGCCATCGCACGCTCGGCTCGTTGAGTCCCACGACGACGGCGTTCTTGCCCTTGCGGTGGTACTTGTACACGATCGAGTCGAGCGCCGCGACGGTGGAGGAGTCGTAGATCTGCGCTTCCGACAAGTCGATGATGACGTTCTGCGGATCGTGGACGTAGTCGAATTGGTAGACGAGATCGTTGCTCGAGGCGAAGAAGAGGACACCGCGCACGGCATAGACGCAGGTGTCGTCATCGGGATGTGCGACGTCGACCACGGTGGTGAAGTGGGCGACTCGACGAGCAAAGAACACCATGGCCACCAGCACCCCGGTGATGACCCCGAAGGCGAGGTTTTCGGTGGCGACGGTGACCGCGACGGTGGTCAGCATGATGGCGGTCGCGCTCGAGGGCATCTGGCGGAGTGTGGTCGGATTGATGCTGTGCCAATCCATGGTGCCGACCGACACCATGATCATCACGGCCACCAGCGCCGCCATGGGGATGCGGGCCACCACGTCGCCCAGCACCACCACCAGCACGAGCAGGAACACGCCGGCCCCGAAGGTGGAGAGACGGGTCCGGGCGCCTGACGACTTCACGTTGATCATCGTCTGGCCGATCATCGCACAGCCGCCCATGCCACCGAAGAAGCCCGTCACGAGGTTGGCCACACCTTGGCCCCAGCCCTCGCGGGTCTTGTCGGAGTGGGTATCGGTGATGTCATCGACCAATTTCGCCGTCATGAGCGACTCGAGGAGTCCGACGACGGCCACCGCAAATGCGTAGGGAGCAATGGTGCGGAGCGTCTCGAGGGTGAACGGCACATCGGGCAGCAGCAAGCTCGGTAGACGGTTCGGGAGCTCACCCTTCTCCCCCACCGTGGGCAAGTCGAGCCCGAACGCAACGGTTGCCGCCGTCATGGTCACCACGACCACGAGGGGCGCCGGCACCACGGTCGTGACCCTGGGGAGCAGGACCAGCACGGCGATGCCCAGCAGCACCAGCGGGTACACCAACTGCGGCACGTCGATCAGCTCCGGAATCTGTGCGCTGAAGATCAGGATCGCCAACGCGTTCACGAATCCGATCATCACGCTGCGGGGAAGGAAGCGCATCAGCTTTGCTGCGCCGGCCAGGCTGAACACGATCTGGATCGCGCCGGCGAGCAGCACGGTGGCGAAGAGGTAGTCGAGGCCGTACTTCCGCACGACCGGGGCGATCACCAGGGCCACCGCGCCAGTGGCGGCCGAGATCATGCCCGGTCGACCGCCGACCACGGCGATGGTCACCGCCATGGTGAACGAGGCGTACAAGCCGACGCGGGGATCCACACCGGCGAGCACCGAGAACGAGATCGCCTCGGGGATCAGCGCAAGGGCAACGGTCATCGCGGCCAGGAGTTCGATGCGGAGACGACGGGGCGAACGCAGGGCTTGAAGGACACTGGACTCCTCACTCGGGTCGATTGGCGCGTGGCGGCCGCTCGCGACGAGTGGCAGGACTGTTTGCATTCAGATCCGTTCGTCAGCTGACTGCTCGGCGCATGGTCGGTGGGAGATGCCGCGTGCGCCGCGGTGTTGCGGTCAGGCGACCCGGTCCCACCCGGGGAATGGGGTCGTCGATGGAGCACGCCACACTACCGCCGGTTGGGAGGCAGATTGTGTTTTCGGCGTCGGAGTGATCGGATGAGGGCAAGGACCGCGACCGATCACGGAGAACGATCATGAAGTTCGGCATCTTCTACGAACACCAACTGCCCCGCCCGTGGGCCGAGCACTCCGAGTACGACCTCCTCCAGAATTCGCTCACTCAGATCGAGCTGGCAGACCAGCTGGGCTACGACTACGCGTGGGAGGTCGAGCATCACTTCCTCGAGGAGTACTCGCATTCCTCGGCTCCCGAGGTCTTCCTCGGTGCTGCCAGCCAGCGCACCGCGAACATCCGGCTCGGACACGGGGTGATCCAGCTTCCGACCAATCAGCCCCATCGGGTGGCCGAGCGAGTGGCCACGCTCGACCTGCTGTCGGGGGGGCGTGTCGAGCTCGGTTTGGGTGAGGGTGCCGGGCCGGCCGAGCTCCACCCGTTCGGAACCCAGGTCCGAACCAAGCGGGATCGCTGGGAGGAAGCCGTGCAGGCCATCATCCCGATGTTCACCAAGACCGATTGGGAATTCCACGGCGACTACCATGACTTCCCGGCCCGCAACGTGGTCCCCAAGCCGTTCCAGAAGCCACACCCTCCTCTGTGGGTGGCGTGCTCGAACATCCAGACCATCGGCCAGGCCGGCGCGTGGGGCATGGGTGCCCTGGGTTTCACGTTCGTCTCACCCGAGGCGGCGAAGGCCTGGGTGCACAAGTACTACAACAACCTGTTGCACAATCAGCACAAGCTGACGGACTACCCGGCCAATCCGAACATCGCCATGGTGTCGGGATTCATGTGCGCCGAGACCGACGAGGAAGCCTACGAGAAGGCTGCCGGATGGACCTTCTTCATCTTCGCCCTCTCCTACTACGGGCGCAAGGGCGTGGACGCTCCCGGCGAGGGCAATCTCTGGGAGGAATTCCAGGCGTGGCGCCACACCGAAAAAGCCCAGGCTGCCTTCAATGGCGCACTGATCGGCTCACCCGAGACGATCCGTCGCAAGCTTCGCATCTTCCAGGCCGCTCACGTCGACCAGGTCATCCTGTTGAATCAGGCGGGCAAGACCACGCACGAGGACATCTGCGGCAGCCTCGAGATGTTCGCGAACGAGGTCATGCCGGAGTTCCACGGCTACGAGGCCGAACATGCCCAGTGGAAGGACGACGTTCTCGGAGGTCGCATCGTGCTCGAGGATCTCGACACGACGCCCTATGACATCTTCAGCCACCAGAACGAGGACATCGTTCGCCTCACCCCGGAGCAGCTGAAGGCGCAGATGGCGGCGAAGGAAGCGGCCCAGGCCTCGGCCGGCTGATCAGCTGGGGGTCACCGTGATCTCGGTGGCCTTGACCGATGCCCACACCCGAACCCCGGGAGCGAGGTGCAGCGACGCCGCAGAGGCCGGCGTGATGTCGACGCCCAGTGGTAGCGGTGCCCCCAGCATCACCCGGGTCACGTCGCCCAGCGGCTCGAGGGCTGCGACGGTGGTCGGCCAGGTGTTCCTGGGGCTGCCGTGGGGTTGTTCGAGATGCAGCGAGATCGCAGAGGGATGAACGGTCACCTGAACCGGGCCGGTCGTGTGGGTGTCGTACGTCTGAAGGCTCACGTCGTGGCCCTCGAGCGCCAAGGTGCCGGCGACGTTGGTGGCGAGCAGCAGATTCGTGCCGGCCAGCGCCGCTGCATAGGCCGTCGCCGGGTGCCGACGGAGTTCGGCCGGCGTTCCCGACTGGGTGATGTGTCCGTCTTCGAGGATGTGAATGCGGTCGGCCAGCAGGAATGCATCCGATGGATCGTGGGTGATGAGCAACCTGGGTCCGTCGAAGCCCACCAGGTGGGTCTTCAATGTCCGACGAAGTTCGGCTCGCGTCGTGACGTCGAGTGCGGCCATCGGTTCGTCCAACAGCAGGAGCTGCGGCTGGGAAGCCAGCGATCTGGCGAGGGCGACCCGCTGAGCTTGTCCGCCCGAGAGTTGGCTGGGGCGACGATCGACCAGAGGGCCGAGATCGAAGGCCTCGATCCATCGGGCGACGGCGGTCCGAGCGTCGCGCTTGGACCGACCACTCGACGACGGTCCGAAGGCGATGTTGTCCAGCACCGACAGATGCTCGAACAGGAGATAGCGCTGGAAGACCACGCCGACCCGCCGCCGCTCGGCGGGAACGAAGATTTCTCGGTCCGGGTCATCGAGGACCCGGCCACCGAGCAGAATCCGACCGCGTTCGATGGGGCGCAAACCGGCGAGTATCTCCACGGTGGTCGACTTGCCCGCGCCGTTCGGTCCCAGCAGGGCGGCGGTCGTACCCGGTTCGATGGTCAGGTCGATGTCGAGGGTGAAGGCGTCGCC
>JAHECQ010000336.1 GCA_024641625.1 Acidimicrobiales bacterium
GGATCCGGTCGACGCCCATGCGAAGCTCCGACCGAGTCAGGGCGAACTCACCCGCCTCGGTCATCAGCTGGTGGATCCACGCCTCGCGTCCCACTCGGACTGCAGTGGTTGTGCCCGAGCCGGCAACGACTGCGCTGCCCGAGCGCACCTCGTCGCCGGCAACCTTGGGAACAGGCTCGGCTTCGCCCGTGAGTGCAGACTCGTCGATCTCCAGTCCTCGCGAGTCCTCCACGACACCATCGACCGGCACCTGGTCGCCGGCTGCCAGCAGGATCCGGTCCCCCAACACCAATGCCTTGCTGGGAAGCCGTTGTTCGGTGCCATCGCGCACCACGACCACCGTCGGGGCAATCAGGCTACGGAGCGAGTCGAGGGTCTTCTTGGCGCGGAATTCCTGGGCAATGCCGATCGTCGTGTTGGCCACCATCACGACGCCGAACATGGCATCGATCGGGTGCCCGAAAACGAGCACCACCGCTACCAGCGTGGCGATGATGGCGTTGAACCGGGTGAAGACGTTGCTGTGAACGATGTCGCGACCGGACCGAGAGGTGACGGACTCGACATCGTTCGTCTCGCCACTGGCGCGCCGACGCGCAACCTCCTCGCCCGACAGTCCGGCGACGAGCAACGGCTCGGGCCGGTCGTGCCCAGGGCCCGACAACTAGTCGACCTTGAACGGAACGATCAACAGTGGGCACTCCAGATGGTGCGCGGCATAGGTCGTCACCGAGCCCAACAACAGTCCCTTGAAACCTCCCAAACCGCGTGATCCGAGCACGACCAACTCGGCCGGTCCCGATGCCTCGTCCCCCTCGGCTGCGCTCAACAGCTCCATCCCGGCATGGCCCATGACCACCGAATGGTCGACGACGACCGGGAATGCGCCGTCGTAGGTCTCGCTGAGGAACTTCAGCTCACCGGTGGCGAACTCCTTGCCTCCTTCGAGGACGACGTTGATGAGATCGCCGAACTCGTACCCGGTCATGACCGGGTTGGCCACGACATGCAGCGCCAGCAGGCTCGCACCGCGCCACTGTGCTTCGCGTACTGCCTCGTGGAACGCCTTTCGCGACGTTTCCGATCCGTCGATACCCACGACGATGAATCCCATGACCGCATCCTTTGTTCACTGTTCACTGTTGGCTGTTGCTCATCTGGCTGTTGCTGTTCAAGCGAGTGTGCCCGCGAGTCTCTCAGACCATCGCGAAGGGAGGGTACTCGTCGGTCAGCAGCAGGAGGTACGCAAACAGTCGCGGTGATGCGCGCAGTGAACCTCAGCTTCGGCTTGCTAGGCTGGATCGGCCAGCCGGGGCTACGGCGATGCGGTCCGACTCTCCGAGTCGTAAAGGGGTTCGACTCCCCCCGATGGCACCGGTGTGCCACAGTGGCTCGATGCGCTGCCTCTTGTTCGTTGATAGTGCGGGCGCTCTCGTGCTCGGCGATGTCGACAGCGGCGTCAACGTACCGATCGGCGAGCAGCCCGCCGGCGTCGACGCCCGAGTGACGACGGCGGTCTGGTCCGCCCAGGGTCAGTGGACGGCTTGGGCGGTCGATGCGCCCGCCGCCGACGGCGTCCACGAGCTGCGCGTGCACGACGAGGCGACCGATATCACCCGAGTCCTGGCCGAATCGCTCGGCGCGTTCTATCTGTGTCCCAGTCCGTGCGGTCGCTACCTCAGCCATCTCTCACCTGGACCACTCGGCCTCGAACTCGGGGTATCCGATGTGCGCACCGGCGAGCTCACCATCATCGAGCGCGGCCAGCCCCTGTTCTGGTCGTGGTCACCCGATTCGACGCATCTGGCCGTTCATGTGGAGCATCGAGTACTCGTCGTCTCCGCCGACGGCAGCGACCGACTGGTCCTGAGCGAGGATGCCGGCAGATTCATCACTCCCTGGTGGATGCCGGGTGACGCGATCGCATTCGTCGTCGACGACCGGATCGTCAGTGGCTCGGCGAACCGAGGGCCTGCCACAAGGCAGACAACCGTCCTCGCCGACAGTGGCAACGGTCGATTCGCGATCGATCCCGACGCTCGGCGGCTTGCGCTCTTCGACCGAATCGACGGGAGAGCGAGCCTCGTGGTCCACGATCTCCTCACCGACGCCCGCTCGGTCGTCACGACCGAGCAGGTCGCTGCCTTCTTCTGGTCCCCCGATGGGCGCGCTCTGGCGGTGTTGGTGCTCGCCAGTTCGACCGAGTTCCAGTGGCTCGTGCACGACGGGACCGAACTGGTGCGGCTCCAGGCCTTTCGACCATCGCGGGCGTGGCTCAGCAGCGTCATACCGTTCTTCGAGCAGTACACCCTGAGCCATCCGGTGTGGTCCTCCGACGGCCGGTCCCTGGTTGCACCGTCCCTCGACAGTGATGGGCTGGCTTCGGCGATGGTCCAGAGCGTCGAACCACCGTTCACCGTCGAACGGCTTGCCGGCGCAGACCTGGTGTGGTGGGCCGCCGGCTAGGAACGTCCACGAAGATTGCGGTCGAACAGGTCGAACAGGCGCTCGTAGTGACGCTCGGCACCTTCGGGTTGGTAGTCGGGCCGATGAGGGAACGCGAACCCGTGACCGGTACCGGGGTACCACTCGAAGCGGCTCTTGACCCCTGCCTGATCGAGGTGGGCGGCGAACTCCCGGGTGATCTCATCGGTGATGTGCTCGTCGTGTTCGGCGACCGCGAAGTAGCACTCGGCCTTCACCTCCGGGGCGAAGCGCTCCGGGGATTGCTCGCCGCTGAGACGCGTGGCGTAGTACGACGCGGTCGCCTTGATCTGGTCGGGGAAGAGGGCGGCGGAAGCAAAGGCAAAGCGACCGCTCATGCAATAACCCACCGCACCGACGTTGCCATCGTCGGCCACCGGGTCGGCCGCGGCATGAGCCAACAGGGCAGTGGTGTCGATTCGCAATGTGTTGTAGTCCAGCGTCATGGCCATGCGGAACATCGCCTTCATGCCCTCGGGATCGTCCCAAACCATCTGCCAGTCCCGATCGGTCCGGTAATAGAGGTTCGGCAACATGACGTAGTACCCCGCCGTTCCGATGCGGCGCGCCATCTCGTGCAGCTCTTCGCGCTTGCCCGGGGCGTCCATGAAGAAGAGCACCACGGGAAACGGTCCGCCCTCCTCCGGATGGGTGACGAACGTGTTCATCGACCCCTCGCCGGTGTCGAGATCCAGGTGGTGTTCGATCATGCTGCGACTCTACGTCACGGATCGTCGGCCCCGCGGGCCTCACCCCTGAGCCAGGGCAGCGAAGGCGGGGAACTATTGCACCGGACATTCGGATGTTACGTTTCAACATGGCCACACGGCCGACTAGCTTCTGGCGGATGACCGCAACCGTCGAACTCGACGAATCGACCCGAGCCGGCGCGCAACGCAACACCCTGCAGGTCTTGTTCGCCGGCGCAGTGTTCAGCCGGGCCGGGATGACCATCGGGTTCGCCGTCGCGGCCATCTTGATCAAGGACATGCTGGGTGGAGCACGGTGGGCCGGCCTGTCGACGGTTGCCGTCACGGTCGGCACCGCGATCAGCGCCGCCCGGATCAGCGCCTACATGAACCGAACCGGCCGTCGCCCCGGCCTGGTGCTCGGGTTCGGTATCGGGGCGGTGGGCGGCGTGGTCGCCGTACTCGGAGCCCAGCGGAGCAATCCCTACATCTTCCTGTTCGGTTTGATGTTGGCGGGCGTCGGATCGGGGGCCAGCAACCTGGCGCGATATGCCGCTGCCGACCTCGCAGTCCCCGAGGCGCGATCGAAGGCCATCAGCTTCATCGTGTTCGCCTCGACCATCGGTGCCGTCGGCGGGCCGGCCCTCGTCGGCCCCACCAACTGGGTCGGCGAAAAGGTCGGTCTGGTCAAGAACGCCGGCCCATTCGGTCTGACCCTCGTGTTCTACCTGGTCGCCGCGCTCATCGTCGCCGTGCGACTGCGACCCGATCCCCTGGTGTTGACCGATGGACTGCGCAAGGTGGGGGGACCGGCGAAGGCCAGCTTCAGCGACAGCCTGCGCATCATCTGGGCCGAGCCCCTCGCTCGGCTCGCCTTCACTTCCTTGGTCATCTCCCAGGCGGTGATGGTCGGGGTCATGGCCATGACACCTCTGCACATGAAGGCGCACGATCACGACGAGAGTGTCATCGGCTTCGTGCTGGCGGCCCACACCTTCGGCATGTTCGGGTTCGCCCCGGTTGCCGGATGGGCTGCTGATCGGTACGGCAAGGTCGTGTCCATCGCCTTCGGCGCTGCGGTCCTGATGGTGGCGACGGTCGTCACTGCGCTGGCCGGCGAAGCCCCGAATCTCCTGATGTTCCCCGGTCTCTATCTGCTGGGACTGGGTTGGAGCTTCGGGATGGTCGCCGGCAGCTCACTGCTGTCGGAATCGGTATCGGTGGAGGATCGAGTCTCGGTCCAGGGCGCCGCCGATCTGATGGCCAGCATCGTCTCCGGTGTTGCCGCGCTGTCGTCCGGCGTGGTCATGGAGATGGCCGGCTATCACATCTTGTCGAGCATCGGCATCGCAGCTTCCGGGCTGCTCCTGGTGGTGGCGTTCAGTCGACACCGTGTGGTCACGCTGCTCGCACGCAGCTAGTCGACCGGACGACTGTCCACGTCGATCACCACGCGCCGTCCCGTCGGGGGAGGCGGTGGCGGTGGCCACTCGGCCGACGGCGGCACGTTGCTCGGAGGCGGGGGCCATGAACCAACGAGGCGGATCCACGGCT
>JAHECQ010000337.1 GCA_024641625.1 Acidimicrobiales bacterium
TTCCGCGATCTGTGGCCCGAAGGCCCGGTGACGATCCTTCCTGGCGTTGGTCACTTCCTCCAGGAAGACGCGCCCGAGGCGGTCTCGGCACTGATCACCCAGTTCGTACAGATGACCTGATCGACCGTCTCGTTCGACCCGGGACGCTGTCGATACGTTGAGCTTGCGCCTCAACGGGTCGATCGACTCGGATGCTCACCCCACCCGGCCACCGGTTCTCGGGCCTGCTAGGTTCGCTGTCCTATGCGGCAGGTCGAACGTGAACGTCTGATGGTCGAGATTGCCGAGTTCTTGGCCACCGACTGCGTGCCCATGACGGACAGCACCATGGAGAACGAAGTCTCTCGGTACGTCGATCCCGCCTACACGAGGCGGGAGATCGACGAGGTGCTCACGACCAGTCCCCGCGTGGTGGCGTTCTCGGCGTCTGTGCCCGACGACGGTGATTTCGTGACCGACGACATCAGCGGTGAGCCGTTGGTGATCATGCGGTCCCGAGACGGAGCGGTGCGAGCCTTCTACAACGTGTGTGTGCACCGGGGCACCAAGGTCGTCTGCGATGAGCGGGGCAATCGACAGCGGCACGCCTGCCCGTTCCACGGCTGGGTGTACGACAGCAGTGGCGTGCTCCGGGCGGTGTCGGACCCCGAAGCGTTTCCTGATCTGGGTTCCTCGCGGCAGGGTCTTGTCCCGGTGCCGGTGGTCGAACGCCATGGTCTGATCTGGCGCCTCCCGGATGGGTGGACCGAGGACGATCTCGTCGATTCACTCGGTGGACTCGACGACGAACTCGACGCCTATGGCATCGGCAGCTTCGCTCTGGAACGGACGGCGGTCTTCGAGCAACCGATCAATTGGAAGTTCGTCATCGATGGATTCCTCGAGACGTATCACTTCAAGTTCCTGCACGAGGACACCATCGCTCCCTTCGTCCGCACGAACTTCGGCCCGTTTCGGGAGTACGGGTCGAACGTGCGCATGGTCGTGCTCCGGGCCGGCTACGACCAGCAGGTGCTCGGAGGTCACGGATCGGTCGATCCCATGCCGCACATTGCCGTGGCGTACCAACTCTTTCCCAACACGGTCGTGGTGTGGCAGGGCACCCACGTCGAGGTGTGGACGGCCTACCCGACGACCGGTGCTCCCGACCAGTGCACGATCCGGGTCTCGGTGCTCATCCCCGAGCCGTCGACTCCCGAGGAGCGACAGCGAGACTGGGATCGCAACTGGGCGATCCTGACCGGGACGGTCCTCGAGGAGGACTTCGCGGTGTCCCGTCGAGCCCAAGCCGGCTATGCCACCGGGGCGGTCACCAAGCTGGTGTATGGCCGCAATGAACCGGCGCTGCAGGCATTCCATCGCAACCTCGCCGACCGGCTTCCCCTGTAGCCGGGCGCCGCGGGTTCGGAAATCCGATTTCGTGACGATCGTGCACGAGCGGGGATGAGCGCTTAGGGTGCGAGGGCTGCCCTAGGTCGGGGGACCCGGGGTTGCTCCATCAATCGAATTCAGGGGGAAAGAAATGAGACGATCGACCTTACGTTTCCTGGCCTTGTTGTTTGCCTTCGGTCTTGTGGCTGCGGCCTGTGGCAGCGACTCCGATGACTCGTCATCGGACACGTCGACCTCGGAGACAACCGAAGCAGACACGACCGACACCACAGAGGGCGACGGAGGAACAACCGTCGCAGCGCCCTCGGGCGATCCGATCGTTCTGGGTGGAGTGTTCCCGCTCTCGGGAGCCTCGGCCAGTACCGGTCTGTTGGCCAAACAAGGCGCCGAGCTGGCGGTGGAGCAGATCAACGCCGCCGGCGGCGTGCTGGGACGCCCGCTCGAACTGGCGTTCAAGGACAGCCTCGGCAACCCCGAGGAAGCGGTCAAGATCGTCCGCGAGTACGACTCCGAGGGCATCGACTTCACCTGGGGCTACACCACCAGCTCCGGCTGCCTTGCCGTCGCCCCGATCGTCGAAGAGCTCGACATGTTGATGATGAGCAACTACTGCCAGACCAACAAGATGAACGGAGAGGAGTTCACCGAGAACTTCTTCCGGATCACGACCAACGTCGAAATCGGCATCCGGTCGTTGGTCGAGGCAATGAAGCAGGAAGAGCCCGACGCCCTGAACTGGGTCTCGATCTCACCCGACTACGAATACGGCCACAACACGGTGAACGTCTTCAAGAACGCGATGCGCAACGACGTCCCCGGTTTCCAGATGCTCGACGAGACCTGGCCACCATTCCAGTCGCCGTCCTATGCCGACTACATCACCCAGATCACCGACGATGACTCCCAGGGCGTCTTCTCGACCCTGTACGCCGGTGACATGCTGAACATGTTGAAGCAGCAGAAGCCGTTCGGGTTGCTCGATGACAAGTTCCTGGTCACCCTCGGAATGGACATCGACGTCCTCGATCCGATGTCGGCCAGTGGCGACTTGCCCACCACCTGGGACGTGCTTCCCTACTACGCCCCGGCGTTCGACAATGCGCTGAACGACGAGTTCATTGCCGCCTACACCGACATGTGGGGCGAGACCCCGACCTTCTATCCCCACAGTGGCTACATCGCCATCCTGGCCTACGCCGCGGCCATCGAGAAGGCCGGAAGCACCGACGTCACTGCTGTTCACGACGCCCTGGAGGGCATCACCATCGACTCGCCCCAGGGAAAGGTCACGATCCGCGCCGAGGACCACCAGTCGGTGTTCGAGAACATCGCAGTGATCAAGGTCGTGCCGAACGCCGCCGGTGATGGCTACGACGTCGAGAAGATGGTGCTGATCCCCGGTGCCGATGTGGTCAGCCCGCCGGCACCTGGCGAGCCGAACCCGTACGACGCCGAGAGCTGACCGGGTCGTTGTCGTGAGGTGGGTGCCGGTCCGATCGGACCGGCACCCACCGCCACTGTCGTTGTTCGGTCGTTGTCGTTGTCCGGCCGTCGTCGCGCCATGAAAGGGTGTCATGTCCAAAGAACAAGTTGTCGTTGCCATCGTGAACGGCATCTCCTACGGGTTCCTGCTGTTCCTGGTGGCCGCCGGGCTGTCGCTTGTCTTCGGCGTGCTCGGAGTGCTCAACTTCGCCCACGGCGGATTCTTCATGATCGGCGCATTCCTGGCGTACCAGATCGGTGGGGCCGCCGGTCTCTCACCATGGCTGTTCCTCCTCGTCGCTCTGGCCTCGGGTGTGGGGGTGGCCGTCTTGGCCGCCGTTGTCGAAGTCGGTTTGTTCAGACCGATGTACGCCCGAGACCATCTCGACTGGTTGTTGATGACGTTCTCGTTGTCACTCGTGGCACAAGGCGCAGTCCGTGAGATCTGGGGCGTCAACCCGGTCACGATGTCCTTCCCCAAAGGCTGGGACGGGGCATTCGAGGTCTTCGGGGCCAAAGTCCCCCAGTACTCGTTCTTCGTCATCATCGTCGGGTTGGTGATTCTCTCCGGTTTGGGCTTTCTGCTGTTCAAGACTCGTTGGGGCCAGGTCATCCGAGCCGTGGCCGAGGACCGTTGGATGGCGCAGGCCCTCGGGATCAACGTGACCGCCGTCTTCACCGTCGTCTTCGCCTTCGGCCTGCTGTTGGCCGGCATGGCCGGGGCCATGGTTGCTCCCACCCAGGCCCTGACCCAGACACTCGGGTCGGTCTTCCTGATCCAGGCATTCGCGGTGGTGATCGTCGGGGGTCTCGATTCGATTCCCGGGGCACTCGTGGCTTCCATCCTTCTCGGGCTGCTCAACAGTTTCCTGATCGCCACCTACCCGTCGCTGGCGCCCTACAGCTTCTACTTCGGCCTCATCGTGGTGCTCCTGTTCCGACCACAAGGCATCCTCGGCAGCAAAGAGCTTCTCCGGAGGGTCGCATGAACGCCGCCCCGGTCGCCGCGGAACAGCTACGGGCCGACGGTCGACGGCCAGTCATCGGCCGACTCGTCGGCTCGGCCATCGCCATTGTGCTCTTCGCCCTCGTTCCCCAGCTTTCGTGGACGAAAGGCGACACCTTCTTCTGGACCGAGATCCTGATCCTGGTGATGTACGCCACCGCGACCAACCTCCTGCTCGGTTACACCGGTCTCGTCTCCTTCGGCCAGGCAGCCTTCTTCGGCGCCGGGTCGTACACCATCGGCATGATGATGGCCAAGGCCGAGTACGACAACATGGCCGTCAACCTGCTCCTCGGGCTGATCTTCGGAGGACTGCTGGCCTTGGCGATGGGGGCCATCATCGTCCGAACCTCCGGTCTGGCCTTCGCCATTCTGACATTGGCGTTCCTCCAGTTGCTGGCCACGATGGCCTTCAAGGAGAAGACATTCGGGGGGGAGAACGGCCTCTCGGGCATCAAACGCACCGAGATCGGACCGTTCGATCTGGGGCCGCTCAACAACTTCTACTACTTCACCCTCGTGTTGCTGGTGGTGGTGTTGGGTCTGCTGTGGCTCGTCGTCTCCTCGCCATTCGGCCTCACGTTGCGTTCGATCCGTGACGATGCCGACCGGGCTCAGTTCCTTGGGATCCCGGTTCGCCTCTACAAGCTCGGCGTGTTCGTGATGGCCGGCCTGGTGAGTGGACTGGCCGGCGCCCTCAACGCCTACCACAACCTGTTCACGTCCGCCGAGGTGTTCAGCCTGGATCGCAGCGCCGAGCCGGTGCTCATGTCGATCCTGGGCGGCAGCAGCTACTTCTTCGGCCCGCTCGTGGGTGCAGTGACGTATTCGTGGTTGGGGGAGTG
>JAHECQ010000028.1 GCA_024641625.1 Acidimicrobiales bacterium
GATCAGCCCGGTCACGCTGATGGCCGACACCGAGGTAAACAGAGCGACCGGGATCGAGGTGGCGTCCCGAGATTCGCTGGCGAACGGCAGCGTCAGCAACACCGCCCCAAGGAGCGCCGCCAGCAGGAAGGCAAGAACCACGAGCCGGGTGGGATGGGCCCAGGCAGACGCGGGTTTTGCGGACGTCGGCGCTGATTGCGAACGAGGACGTCGTCGGAGGCGGCGCATTGTCCGGGGAGGTTACCACCGACGATGCGTCGGCCAGGTGCTTGTCGGCCTGCGTGAACGCGCCGGAAGAGAGCCCTCCCGGAACCACCGGGCGAACGGCTAGCTTGCACCCGGTGCTCGATCGACGAGGAGTGGTGATCCTGGCGGCGGTGGCGTTGGCCACGACGGTGTCCCAGGCCTTTGGTCGCTTCACCTATGCGGTGCTTCTCACCGATATCCGCACCGATCATCAATTGTCCAATACGGTCGCAGGTTCGTTCGGCTCGATGAACCTCGCCGCGTATCTCGCCGGCTCGGTCGTGGTGACGATGATCGTGGGCTCGCTCGGTTTGGCCGCGGTCGCTCGGACGGCGCTGGCCGTCGTCACCGGGGGTCTCCTGCTGTTGGCATGGTCGCCCACGCCGTTGGCGACCGCCTCGGGATTGTTGGTCACGGGTGTGGCCGCGGCCGGCGTGTGGGTGACGGCTCCGGCATTGGCGACCGCCGAGTTGGGCGCGGAGCGCCGGGGTACCGCCATTGCGGTGGTCACTGCCGGCATCGGGATGGGCATGGTCCTGGCGTCGGTGCTGCACAACAGCATTGCCTGGCGCGCCGTGTACCGCGTCGAGGCGATCATCGCGGTGGTGGCGGTGATCTTGGTGGCATCGGTGCTGCGTCGGGTGCCGGCGCCCCGGGCAGGACGCCATGGATTGCAGGCCATCCGTACGATCGAAGGTTGGCGGCCCCTACTCGGGGTGTACGGGCTCTTCGCTTCGGCCATGGCCCTGTCCATCACCTTCTTGGTGGCCCTGCTGGAGGACGATGCCGGCTACTCGGCCTCACGGGCATCGTTTGCCTTCTCGATGGTGGGTGTCGGCACCATCTGCGGTGGGCCGTTGTTCGGGCCGCTGGCGGACTGGGCCGGGCGTCGTGTGGCCATGGCCACCGCCATGCTCCTGCTGGCGGTGTCGGTACTGGTGGCGGCGACCGGTCATCGGCCGGGTGCCACCATTGCCGCGTTCGGCTTCGGTCTCGCCTTCACCGGTGGACCGGTGTCGGTCGGCGCACGCATCAGCGACTTCGTCGAGGGTGAGCACTTCGGGGCGGCCTATGGAGTGGCGACCCTGGCGTTCGGCCTCGGCCTGACCGTGGGTCCGCAGCTCGGAGGTCTCGTTTCCGACTGGGCCGGCTCGTTCCGACCGGCATTCGGCGTTGCCGCCGGCATGGCCCTGTTGGGGGCGGCCTTGGTGCCGAGTGCCACCCGCCTGGCTCCCGGCGACGCAGATTGAGGGCTCGTCGCGGTACCGGGTCGGGGAACGCCGGCTGACGCGAGGCTGGTTGGGGAGAGAGAGCGCTGGGCAACGAACGGTGAGGTCGCGCTTCGGAGCAGGGCGCTGTAGTCGACGCCGAAGGTGAGCTCGGCGCCGATCGGTTGGCGAGACTCGCTCCGCACCACGAGATGGTCGCTCGAATCGGGACCGATTGAAGTGCCGATGGGTCCGAACGCCGATTGGGCAAACGTCCCCCAGGTCATGAGGCTTCCGTTTCGACTCGATGATCTCGCCGACGAGACCGAAGGCGTCGACGCTCAGGCCGTCGATCGGCTGACGAAACAGTGGCTCCAGACGATCTCGACCTCGATGCCGAATTCGGCTTCGAGCGACACCGCAAGGGCTGACAGCCGCCCCATGTTCTCGGCGTCGGGAATGACCCCGCTGCGGCATGCCAGGTTGGTCCCGATGCCCCGGAGCGTCAGATTCCCCAGGCCGAGCGTGGCCCCGACCAACGCCGGCAGCTCATCGGCGATCGAACGAGGACCGTCTCGGCGTTGTCTTCGGTGCCTTCCCGCCGACGGGCTTCTCCGATCCGCTCGAGGTTGTCGATTCTGGAATCTCCCAGGGCCGCGACTCCTGCCAGGGTCAAGGTCGACGCAAGGGCCGGTAGTCCACGGAGCACCTTGGTGATGCCCGTGACCGAGATACCACGCTTGGCGCAGCGGTCGACCAGGGTCCCGGCGTTCGCCTCCACCTTGGCGAGATCGAACTCGAGTCGTGGGCAGGCCGATGGCGACAACAGGCCACTGGTCGGAGCGACGCCGACGATGAAGAAGCTCGGCGGGTCCACTTCTCGGGCGAGGGCACCGGCCAGGCCGGCGACGAGCGGAATCCCGTTGAGGACGCCGTCGAGCACCAGCCCGCTGTCCTGACTGGCCTTGGTGGCGTCGATGACCGACAGAATGTCGTAGTTCTTGCCGTGGCGCACCAGACCATTGGCGGTTTTGCCGTCAAACACCTCTGGCGGTCGATTGTCAACAAGGCGTCCCCATGAGCGTTGGGGTCGGTGCCCGCCGTACCACGGCTGTGCCCTCTAGATTCTCAGGGCAACCCACATGCCATCGACTCAATCGGACAGGAACATGACGACCTCACTTGCCCAACGCCTTCATCACACCGCCTACGTGACCAAGGATCAGGAGGCCACTCGTGCCTTCTACGAGGACATTCTCGGGTTCCCGCTGGTCGCCACCTGGTCCGAAGCCGACGAGTTGTTCGGGGCTGAGCGGGTGTACTGCCATACGTTCTTCGGACTCGCCGATGGCAGTGCCCTGGCGTTCTTCCAGTTCGCCAACAAGGAGGATCAAGAGCTGTTCGATCCCGAGTTGCTTCCGTCGCCGTTCCGTCACATTGCGCTGAAGGTCGATGCCGATGCCCAGGCCGAGCTCCAGCGACGGCTGGAAGCAGCGGCTTGGGCGCCGGAGACCACCTTCGTGTTGGAGCACGGCTACTGCCGGTCGCTCTACACCACGGACCCCAACGGCATGGTGCTCGAGTTCACGGTCGACGTACCCCAGGCCGAGAGCATCAACCTCGATCGCTCCGCTGACGCGCACGAGACCCTGGCGCGTTGGCTCGCCGGTGATCACACCTCGAACAACACCTATCGCTGAGCCGTTGGTCGGCCGCGTTCGTCGGTCGACCGACGACCATGCGGCCGACCGGCCGATCAGCGGCCCCTGAAGTTCGGCTCGCGCTTCTCCTGAAAGGCCTTGGCTGCCTCGGCCGCGTCGGAGGAACGCATGGTGGCACCCTCCATCGAGAGCGACAGGGGAAGGATCTGAGCGGATACTGATCGGAGCCAGTTGTTGATCGGTACCTTCGACGCGGCGATGGCCAGGCCCGGGCCGGCGGCGAGTCGATCGGCGATGACCATCGCCTCGTCGAGCAAACGGTCGTCATCGACCACGAAGTTCACCAAACCCAACCGTTCGGCCTCCTCGGCAGGAATGCGGTCGCCCGTCATCAGGTAGTACTTGGCGCGGTTGACCCCCATCAGGAACGGCCAGATCACCTGGCCCCCGTCACCGGCACCGATGCCCAGCTTCACATGGGTGTCGGCGAAGGTCGCGCTTCGTCCCGCCACCACGATGTCGCACAGCAGCGCAACGGTGGCGCCGAGTCCCATTGCGTATCCATTGACGGCGGAGATGATGGGAATGTGGGCCTCGAGTAGATGATCGACGATCATCCGCGCCTCCTCGAGGGTGATCTTGTGGGTCGTGTCGGCGCCGGCGCTGAAGTCGCCACCGGCGCAAAAAGCCCGCCCGGCACCGGTGATGACGAGCACTTTCACCTCGGGGTCGTCATCCGCGTCGCGTGAGAGGGTGGCGAGTTCGTGGTGCATGTCACCGTTGACGGCGTTGAGACGATCAGGCCGGTTGAGCGTGGCTACCGCCACCCCGTTCGGTCGCTTGTCGATGGCGATGGTGGTGTAGTTGTCCTGGCTGAGTGGCATTGCATTCTCCTCGGGAAGTCGCTGGATGGTTGCTGATGGGTGGGAGCACTGATGGGTGGGAGCACTGATGGGTGACCGACCGTCACCAGGTGTCGATGGGGTGTTTCTTCGCCTCTCGGTCGAGGCGTCGGGGAAGGCCGGCCAGCAGGCGAATGATGGAGCGACGGGTGCCGGCCGGGATGACGACGTCGTCGTAGGCGTCCTGGTGTCGAACAGCTGCGAAGCCATCGGCTGCTCCCAGACGGGTCGATGGCCAGGCCAGCCACAGGACGGGCACGCTGCGCCCGCTGCCCAGGCCACCCATCACCGCCGGTCCCATGCCGCCGCCCAGACGCAGCTGTACAGCGAACAGTGGCACGGTGCGATGGTGGTGAGCCATCACCGCCCGCATGTGCCAACGATCGAGCCCCGGCTGGATGCGACCGTCGGGATCTTCCGACCTGCTGGTCACCACGCATCCCGGTGTGTCGATCAACGAGATGATCGGGTATTCGTAGGCGTCGCAGAGTTCGACCATTCGGGCGACCTTGATGGCTGCGTGCTGATCGATCGCACCATCGGCCACCAGCGGTTGGGAGGCGATGACGCCGACCGAGCGGCCCTGCATCCGCGCCAGACCGGTGACGACCGAGCGAGCGAACCGTGGCCGTAGCTCGAAGAACGTGTCGTCGTCGACCAGCGCGTCGATGACCGAGTACATGTCGTAGGGGCCGTCGTCGGGCACCAGGTCTGCGATCAGGTCGGCGCACGGCGACGGAGCACCCGACGGCTCGTCCCGGTAGAAGCCGAGGTAGCGCTTGGCTGCGGCGATGGCCTGGGGTTCATCGACGACCAGAAGGTCGATGCCGCCGGTCGCTTCGTGCATGTCGACCCCGGCCAGTTCGGTCGCCGAGAGACTGAGACCCAGTGCGGCCTCGACCATCGGCGGGCCCCCCATCCCGATCGACGATCCTCCGGTGGCGATGACGAAATCGGAGAACCCGGCCAGGCTGGCATGTCCGGCGAACGCCGGACCCGAGACGATGGCGATGGTGGGTACCCAACCGGACAGTTCGGCCATGCCGTCGAACAGCTGGAACCGGCCGAATGGTCCATTGAGTTCGAGGTGGTCGAGTCCGGTTCGAGGGTGACGAGCACGGCTCCCTCCCCCGTCGACGAAGAACACCAGCGGCCAGCGGTGTTCGTGGGCCAGTGCGAACAGGCGCTCGAGCCGAGCGGCCCCGTAGCCTCCTCCCCGATCGGTGAAGTCGGTCGAGGAGGCCACCACCGTCTGCCCGCCCACTGTCCCGACGAAGTCGACTCCACCCGCTTCGGGCACCCATTCGCCCTCGGGAGTCCGGGCGGCGATGGCGCCGTACTCGACCTCGCTGTCGGGATCGAGCAACGCCGACAGACGTTCCCGAGCCGTGAGGCGTCCGGTCTGGTGCACTCGGTCAACTGCCTCCGGCCGAGCCGCGTCGAGCTGGGCAGCCCGTGCGACCTCCAAGGCATCGATGCGACCTCGATCCATGTTCGACTACCTCAACTCGATCGGGTGCTTCTTCACCTCGGCAAAGACGCGCGGGATGTTGTCCAACATGGCGATGATGCGTCCGCGGGTGTCGGCGGGGTCGACGACGTCGTCGAAGCTGAAGGTGCGAGCGGCCGAGACCCCCGACGCCGGCTCACGCATCTCCTCGGCGTAGGTATCGCGAATGGTGCGAGCCTCCTCTGCGGTGGCGGCCGCCTTGATCTCCTTGCGCTTCACCAGGAACGCGGCCCCCTCGAGCGACATCCCACCGGACTCGACCGACGGCCAGGCGAGTTTGAGCTCGGGCATGACGCGCGAGGCGCCCCAACCCGACATGGCATAGGGTCCGAGTCCGTAGGCCTTGCGGAGCTGCACCGAGCACAGCGCCACGGTTCGGTGGTGCAGCGCAGCGAGGGGCCGGGCATGGTGGCGGGCGATCCCCTGTCGTTCGGCCTGCGGCCCGACCATGTACCCCGGGTTGTCGACGAGCGACACGAGGGGAAGTTCGTAGGCGTCGCAGAGCTCGATGAAACGTGCCGCCTTGTCGGCTGCTGCGGCGTCGATGGCGCCGGCCACCGGTGAGATCGGCTGATTGGCAAAGATCCCGATGGGACGTCCTCCGAGGGTGGCGAATGCGGTGACGATCGAGGTACCCCAGTCGGCACCGAGTTCCAGGATGGTCTGGTCGTCGACGAGTGCATCCATGACCAAACGCACGTCGTAGGCCTGTCGGCGTTCGTCGGGAATGAGGGAGGCCATCGACCCATGGTTGGGTGAGGCCTGCCCGGCTCCGAAGCCGTCGCCCCAGTAGGCCAGATAGTCGACCACGGTGGCACAGGCCTGCTGCTCGTCATCCACGAGTAGGTCCACGTGGCCCTCGGCCGCCAGCTCCTCGACGGCTTGACGGACCAGTTCGCCATCATCGAGCCGCGATGCCAGGAACGAGCCGCGGGTGGCGATGACGCAGTCGCAGAGCATGGCAATGCCGGCATTGCCGTCGACGGTGTCACCGCTGACAACGGCAATCGAGGGGGCCCAACCGGAGAGCTCGGCCAGGCCCTCGTACACGTCCCAGGTTGCGCGTGAATAGACCACGACCGGCGGAGGGTTCGCCGGTAGACCGGTTCTGGCTCCGCCCCCGTCGACGAAGCACACGAAGGGCCAACGGTGACGGTTGGCCAGCGACAGCAGCCGAGCCAGCTTTCGCATGTTGCGCTCGGTCTGCGTGCCACCGCGAACAGTCACATCGTAGGAGGCAATCACGACGGGGTCTCCGTCGATCCGGCCGACACCGCCGACGAGGCCATCTGCGTGTGCGTCGTCCTCGACGCTGGGCGTCTCGCCGGCCAGCGGGCCGTACTCGACCAACGAGCCCTGGTCGATGATGGCGTCGATGCGCTCGTGTGCGGTGAGCTTGCCCAGCGACCGGAGCAGATCGACGTCGCCGGGACGAGCCGCATCGCTGACGCGAGCCCTGGCCTCGTGGATCTGCTGCAACTGGAGTGGATCCATGAGGCCGGTCGTTCGGGTCGTGGTGGTCGGGTGGTGGCGTCCGGGCGGTGGTGTCCGGGTGGTGCTGTCCGGTCGGGCGGATCAGTCGATCTTGTAGAGACGAGCAGCGTTGCCCCGAAGGATTTTGGCTCGTACATCAGGGTCGAGGTCGGCGATGGCGTCGCGCACGCGTTGGTTGCTCGAGGGATAGAGGCAGGTCGGGTGCGGGAAGTCGGTCTCGAACATGATGCGGTCGGCGCCGATGTGCTCGATTGCCGGTGCGAGCGTCCTGCTCTCGAACCAGAAGCAGCCGTAGAACTGACGCATGAAGTACTCGGAGGGCTTCATCGAGAGGTGAGCGAGGTGCTCGGGAGCGGTCTCGCCACACTGGTAGTCGAGGGCGTCGAGCAGGAAGGGAATCCAGCCGATGCCGCTCTCGACCGACACGAAGTTCAGGTTGGGGTGGCGCTCGGGCACGTCGCTCACGAGCAGGTTGACCATCCAGCGGAGCTGGCCGAGGAAGATGGCGGCACCACCCAGGGAGATCTTCACGTCGCCCGACCAGGTGTTGTAGGGCACGCTGCCCGACCAGTTGATGTCGCCTTCGGAGGCACCGATGTGGAAGTTGATCGGCATCTCGAGGGCCTCGCAGACCTCCCAGAAGGGACGCCAGTCGGGTTGCGCGAAGTTGGGCATCCCCGAGTCGTGAGGATTCGAGCACATCACGATGCCGCGCGCCCCGTTGGTCTTCATCCGGTCGACCTCGGCCACGCAGGCGTCGATGTCCCACCAGGGAACCAGCGCCATCGGCAGGATGCGGTTGCCCGAGCGAGCTTGGAGATCGCTCATCCAGTCGTTGTAGATCTCGACGCAGGCGATGCGAAGCGCCTTGTCCTCGATCTTGAGAAAGTTCTGGTTGCCGAAGCCGCCGACGTTGGGGTAGACGATGCCGTGACTGATGTTGAACTCGTCCATCATTGCGAGCCGCGCGTCGCAGTCGTAGGACGCAGCGTGGACCATGTCGATGTCGGCCTTGAGGAATCCGAGCCCGAGCATCTTCTCGCCGTCAGGAGCAATGGCGCTGACTGCAGAATCGCCGGCGAGCGGGATGTCCCCGTTGACGACCCACTTCTTGCGACCCCTGACCTCCTTCACCTGCGGAACGAGATCCCGGTACTTGGCCGGCGCAAGCGAGGTCCAGAGGTCGTGCGGCTCGCTCCAATGCGTGTCGCTGTCGATGATCTGGACGTCGTCGCTGACTCTGACGACATTGCTGGAGGTGTCGGTGACGGTCATGTGATGGTCCCTTTCGTCCGGTAGGTGCTGGTGCAGCTGGATTGCCCGGCTGGCTCGTGCTTGGCTGACACCGTTGATTCGTTGGCGTTGGTCCGATGAGGCTGACTCGGTGGGAGTGCGGTCCTGCAGATGCCCCCGGCCCCATGTCCTTCGAAAGACTAACCTCCTCGAGGGGACGCAACCGAAATGCCGAGCGCACAAAGAATTCGTCGGCGGACCTCAGAGTCATCGGCACCGGACCCAGGCAACACTGAACCAAGACAACACTGAACCAAGACAAGCCTGAACCAAGACAAGCCTGAACCAAGACAAGCCTGAACCAAGAGATACCGACGCAAACCAGCACTGCCAGAACCACGAAACGGGGACCTGCCATGAAGTTCGGAATCATGTTCGCCAGTACGGGGCCCTTCGCCACCGCCGAAGGTGCAGCCGCCATCGCCACCAACGCGGATCGCTGCGGCATCGAGTCGATCTGGTCGGTCGAGCACGTCGTCATTCCCGATGGCTACCAGTCGAAGTACCCCTACAAGGAGGATGGCCGCATTCCCGGAGCCGACGACACCGACATTCCCGACCCGCTCATCTGGTTGGCCTATGTCGCCGGCATCACCACGCAGATCCGTCTGGCTACCGGCATCCTCATCGTTCCCCAGCGCAATCCGGTCGTGCTGGCCAAGGAGTGCGCCACCCTCGACAAGCTCTCCAATGGCCGTTTCGAGCTCGGAATCGGCGTGGGTTGGCTGGAGGAGGAGTTCACGACGCTCGGACTCCCGTTCGACGATCGCGGTCCTCGGACCGACGACTACATCGCGGCAATGCGGGCCCTCTGGACGCAGGACCGGGCAGCCCACGATGGACCGTTCTCGTCATTCACCGGTGCCATCCAGCGACCGCAGCCCGTGCAGGCAGGAGGCGTCCCCATCATCGTGGGCGGCCACTCGAAGGCGGCGGCGCGACGCGCCGGTCGTATCGGCGATGGCTTCTTCCCGATCAGCGCATCAGAGGACGAGTTGGTCGGGCTGTTGGAGCTGATGCACCGGACGGCGTCCGAGCACGGTCGAGACGGCGACGACATCGCGGTCACGGTCGGCAGTTGGAGCCCTCGGCGCGACAATCTCGACAAGGTCAAGGAACTCGAGGATCTGGGCATCGATCGGCTGATCGTGGCGCCCCCGACCGGCAACATCGACAAGTTGCCGCAGGCCATCGAGCAACTGGCGGAGAAAATTGCCCCGGTTGCGACCCGATAGGAGCCTTCGTTGCCCGTAGAGATGATCGGATGGATTGCGCCCCAGGTCTCCTCGGAACTCATTCGTGCCTCGGGACCCGTCTTCGATGCGGATGTCATCGCCGAAACGGCACGAATCCACGAGCAGGCCGACTTCGATCGCGTGCTCATCGGCTACTTCGCCAACGCTCCCGACGGCTTCATCATCGGTGCACATGCTGCTGCGGTGACCACTCGGCTGCAGTTCCTGCTGGCGCATCGTCCAGGGTTCGTTTCGCCGACGGTCGCCGCACGCAAGATGGCCACGCTCGATCAGCTCTCGCGCGGGCGTCTCGCAGTGCACCTGATCGCCGGCGGGAGCGATCGCGACCAGGCCAAGGATGGCGACCACGTCGACCATGCCGGCCGATACCGGCGCACCGACGAGTATGCCTCGGTGCTGCGTCAGACCTGGACCTCGACCGAACCGTTCGATCATCACGGTGAGTTCTACGACATCGAGCAGGCGTTTGCCGACATTCGTTGCGCACAGCAGCCCCACATTCCCGTCTACGGGGGCGGCGGGTCCGACGCCGCCATCGACGCACTGGCGCCGCACGTGGACGTCTTCATGCTGTGGGGCGAGCCGCTGGCCGACACCGAGCTGTTCATGGATCGGGTCCGGGCCGCAGCTGCCGACCACGGACGTCGACCAACGTTCTCCTTGTCGACGCGGCCCATCATCGCCCGAACCGATGAGCTCGCGTGGCATCGGGCCCACGAGATCCTCGAAGGGATCCAGGCGCGGATGAGAGGGCGAGGTCCCAAACCTCCCGACAACGTTGCCAGTCGGCGACTGTTGGCGGCGGCACAGGCCGCTGAGGTGTATGACACCTGTCTGTGGACCAAGCTGGCCGCGGCCACCGGAGCGCCGGGCAACTCCACGGCACTGGTCGGCTCTCCCGAGACGGTGGCCGACGCCATGGTGCGCTACTACGAGCTGGGGGCCACCAGCCTGCTCATCCGCGGCTACGACCCGCTACCCGACGCTCGGCTCTACGGCGAGGAGCTGATTCCGTTGGTTCGTGAGAAGGTCGCAGCTCTCGACGCCCGTCGAGCCGCCTCATGACACCGGTCGGGGACGATGTGCCGCGACCGATCGCTCGGTGACAGCCCCTCGACGAGGCCTGTTCAGCGAAAGACCGGTGGTCGTTTCTCCTTGAGGGCCCGCATCGCCTCCTTGTGCTCGGCGGAACGCACGCTCTCGACGTGGCCGGCCTGCAACGCTGCGAGATCGGTCGACCCGCTCGAGAGTTGATTGATCGCCGCCTTCGTCCGCTTGAGCGCCATCGGGGCGAGACCGGCGATGGCGCTGGACAACTGTTCGACTCGAGCGGAGAGCTCGTCGGCCGCAACGAGTTCGGTGGCATACCCGATGCGCAGCAGCTCGGCCGCGGGGATGGTCTCGGCCGTGAGGAAGAGACGTTTGGTGGCGTCCGGACCGATCCGCTCGACGAAGCGACGAAGGCCACTGGCATAGTATTGGAGGCCGATCTTGGCCGCCGGCATGGCCAGTACGATGGTGTCGCCGGCGATTCTGAAGTCGCAGGAGATGGCGAGATCGGTCCCCCCGCCGTGCACGTTGCCGTGGAGCACGGCGATCGTGGGCACGCTCAGGGACTCGATGCGGTCACACAGCTCACCGAAGGAGTGCCGGCTCACCTCACCCTCGGCCAACGCTCCGAGATGGTAGCCACTGCACCACGATGGACCCGATGCCTCGATGGTCACGACATGCACCGACTCGTCGGCCTCGATGGTGTCACAATGGTCGATGAGCGCGGTGAGATCGGGCGGCTCGATACGGTTGCGTTTGTCGGGGCGCTGCAGCCCAAGGGTTGCTCGCCCATCGGCGATGGTGAGCGTCGGAGTGCCGGTCATGGGCCGACCCTAGTCCGTTGGTCGCGACCCGTCGCCCTGGGCTCGATCGGTGCGCCGGCTCGTTCGCCGGCGGTCCGGGGGCTCACCTAGGGTGGGCCGATGCCCCACCCCTTGATCCCGGTGCCGACGCCGGAGACCCAGCCGTACTGGGATGCGGTCGCGTTCGGTCGACTGCACATCCAACGCTGCGGAGCCTGTGCGCAGGCCTACTTCCCGCCGGCACCCGTCTGTCCTCATTGCACCAGTCGCGACATCGAGTGGTTCGATGCCAGCGGACGCGCCAGCCTCTACAGCTTTGTCATCCACCAGCGACCGCACAGACTGTGGGAGACCGAAGGTCCTCGATCGGTGGCCCTGGTCCGGCTCGATGAGGGTCCGATGCTCGTCTCCAGCGTGGTCGATTGCCCCCAGACACCCGAGGCGTTGCGCTTCGACATGCCACTGATCGCCACCTTCCGCCCATTCGGAGGCCAGCCCGTTCTGTGCTTTGTCCCGGCTCACGAGGGAGGTCGGTCATGATCCGCCCTGGCGAACTGGCCATCGTCGGCGCTGCTGAGTCGACCGACATCGGTGTCGTTCCGGGCATGTCGTCGACCGGGCTGGCGCTCGACGCCGCAGCCAATGCGCTGGCTGACGCCGGCCTGACGGCCAAGGACATCGACGGCATCACCTGCGGCTACTTCCCCATCGCCGACATGTCGAGCCAGCTGGGCATCTTCCCCTCGTGGGCCGACAACACCGTGGTCGGTGGCTGCTCGTGGATGTTCCAGCTCCGCAACGCCATGGCAGCCATTCATGCCGGGTACTGCACCACTGTGCTCATCATCTACGGCGAATCGGGAAAGAGTACGCAAGGCCTCACGAACAGCTACGACACCGGGCGGCCCGGGAGCAGGGGTCAACAGTTCGACATGTGTTACGCCGGCGGCATGCCGGCGGCGATGTTCTCCCTCGGTTTGGCCCGCTACCTGCACACCTTTGGGTTGAGCGAGGCAGAGCTGGCCGTGGGTGCGGTGAGCCAACGCAAGTGGGCTGCCATGAACCCTCGGGCGACGCTCCGCGACGCCATCACCGTCGAGGAGGTGGTCGACTCGCCGATGATCGCCTGGCCGCTCCGTCGAGCGATGTGCTGCTTGGTCTCCGATGCCGGAGGCGCGCTGGTGGTCACCGCGGCCGACCGTGCCGGCGATTTTCCGCAGCCGCCGGTGTATGTGCTGGGCTCGGGTGGTGCGCTCGAGAGTGGCATGATGAGCCCTGCCGGGGTCAGAGATCCGCTGTACCCGGAGTTCATCCGAACCTCGGGTCGGGCGGCCATGGACGGGGCCGGCATCACGACCGCCGATGTCGATCATCTCATGATCTACGACGCCTTCGTGCACAATCCGATCTTCGGACTCGAGGGTCTTGGGTTCGTTGGCCAGGGTGAGGGAGGTCAGTTCATCGCCGAGGGTCACACCGCCCCCGGTGGCGCGCTGCCGATGAACACCAACGGTGGTGGTCTGTCCTACGCCCACAGCGGCTCGTACGGCATGCTCTGCATGCTCGAGTCGATCCGCCAGGTACGGGGGCAGGCCGCCGCTCAGGTGCCCGACGTCGAAATCTCCCTGTGTCATGGCTGGGGCGGCTTCTGGTCGGCATGTTCGACCCTGGTGTTCGCCAAGAGCCGCTAGCACGTCGCCCGGCGACCGATCGAGGCAGACCGGTGCGGCCCGTCTACCGGTCGATGCCCAACTCCCGGAGCACCTCATCGGTGTCGGCACCGAGTCGTGGGGCGTGGCGACGGATCAGTTGGGTCTGCCCGTCGAGGCGAATCGGGTCGCGGACGTAGTGGTAGGGGCCCTCGGTCGGGTGCTCGTCATCCTGGATGAGTCCGACGGCCGCGAAATGCGGCTCCTCACCGATGTGTTCGAGTTGGACCACTTCCGACATGGGGATCGAGTGCTCGATGCAGAAGTTCTCCCATTCTGCAGTGGTCTTGAGACGAACGATCTCGTCCATCAGTCCATAGAGCGCATCGGCGTGGACGACCCGTTTGGATCGCGTCTCGAACCGTGGATCGTCGAGGTACTGGGGCTGACCCCCGAAGTGCCAGAACTGGTGCCAGTTGTCCTCGCTGTAGGGAAGAATGACGATCCACCCATCGAGGGTCCTGCGGGGTTTGCGGTTGGGCGTCCGAATCCGGTTGTAGCTGAAGTCACCCTCGTGAGGCTCGAAGGTGTGGCCACTCAGGTGCTCGACGAGATTGAAGGCGGCCATCGTCTCGGCCATCGGTATCTCGATGGTGGCGCCCTCTCCCGTGCGGGCGCGGCCATGGAGTGCCGAGGCAATGGCGAACGCGATGTGCACACCGGTGATCTTGTCGGCATAGATGCTGGGGATCAGTTGCGGAGCATCACTGATCCATTCGAACATCGACGCAAGCCCCGAGACTGCCTGGATGACGTCGTCGTAGGCCGCGTGGTCGGCCTTGGGTCCGTCGCTGCCGTATCCATTGGCGACGCAGTAGATGATGTCAGGACGAACGGCGCGTACACCGGCCTCGTGGAGGCCGAGGCGCTCGAGCGCACCACGCCGCATGTTGGTGACGAACACATCGCAGGTGGCGATGAGCCGATCCAGTGTCTCCCGATCGGTCTGGTCCTTGAGGTCGAGGATGATGCTGCGCTTGTTGCGGTTCAGGTTCATGCTGAACGCGCTCATCTTCGGCGACTTCATCGGTTCGTAGTCGCGCACGATGTCGCCCTCGGGTCCCTCGATGCGAATGACATCGGCCCCCATGTCGCCGAGCATTCGGGTGGCCAAAGGCCCCATGACCACCGTCGTCAGATCGGCGATGCGGACGCCGGCCAGCGGCCCGGCCGGCGTTGCGCGATGGTGGGATGGATCTTGGCTGGTCGTCATGCGGCGAGGCTAGAGCAACTGGGCCGCAGCAAGCCGACTCGTACCGACGCGAATTGCCTCGTCCTCCTCCAGGAGACCGAAGTCCACGAGCCGGCGGAGCGAGACGGCAACCTTCACATCGTGGGTGTCGTCGGATTGAACGGAGGCGAGCACGAGCGCGTCGAGGGAGTCGATGACACCCAGCGCGTGGTCGTAGGCCGCCAACGCCTCCGGGGCGGTCGACTCGGTCAGCAACGCGCAGGCTCGGCCCGCCACGAACAGCGCTGACCACCAGGGAAGCGTGGCGCTCCTGGCGAGGTCGTCGAACCCGGTATCCGGGTGCACGAGATGATGGATCTCGCACATGGCGTGCAGGCTGGTCAGGGCGTGGACCGCCACGAACGACGAGGGGTTGCGGCGCACCAGGAGGGACGCTTCGCTCACCGCTGCGTGCACCGTTCGTGCGGACATCGAGCTCGCTCGAAGCCTTCGGGCAGGCTCGCCGGTACCGGCGGCGATGTTGAGCAAATCGAATACGGTCACCCCGACGCGGTCGTCGGCCGTCGGCAAATCGATGCCCGTGCCGGGCTCGGCATGGGTCCCGGCACTCAGCACCTGGCGCCTGGTGCGGAGGTAGCCCAGACCGCGAGCCACTTCCTCGGGCTCCTTGCGCCACGCGGCATAGCCGAGACGGATCAGGCCGTGAAAGGCCGCGCCGGCCAAGCCATCACCCAAGGGTGCCACGGCGGCGAAGGCCCGGACACGCTCCTCGACGTCAGGCGAGGTCAACGACACGGCCACCGATCGGTAGCGTTCGACCGCCCATCGATACAGCGGTGGATCGATCATGCCTCGGGCGAACGCCTCGGCCAGCCGTTCGTCGGTTCGGGCGGCGATCGTCATGTCGGTGGCCCCGGCGGCATCGAGCGCTCGGAGTTCCATCGGTAGATGGAACGTGAGTCCGCCCGTCAGCTCGGGAGGCAGATGATCGATCGCGTCGCGGAACATCCAGCGAGTCTGGCAGATCCTCGATCTTCCCAGCGATAGGGTTCGGGTGGTGGCCCACGACCTTGCGCCCTCGTCGAGTTCGGGCGAGCCCGAGGCCGACCTTGCCCTGTCCGGGGTCGGTCTCGACCGCCTGCGACCGATGCTGCGGGATCTTCGCGGCGCGGGTGTCGACGAGCTGGCCTCGATGGTCGAGGACCGTGACTGCACCTTGGCCACGCGACACGCTGCCGGACTGTTGTTGGGGTTGTTGGGAGACCCGAGGCTGGCGGCGGACGCTCCGGTGATGCTCGAGGTGCCGGCCGCCACGGTCGGTATCGGGCTTCCGGCCGACGAGGTGGAGGCGGTCACCGCCACCTGGGCGCACCTGGGCGTGCAACGTGACTGGATCGCCAAGGAGTCCCCCCGCCACCTGGTCACCATCGACGCCTTCCGGATCGCCAAGTATCCGGTGACCCAGGGTCACTATCTTCGCTTCGTCGTCGACCAACCACGAGCGGAACGGCCGACTTCCTGGGCTCACGGCGTGTTTCCCTTCGGGCAGGACAACCAGCCCGTGTACACGGTGTCACCCGAGGGCGCCGATGCCTACGTCGATTGGTTGAGCGATCGGACCGGTCGAACGTTCCGCCTTCCGACCGAAGCCGAATGGGAGTACGCAGCCAGTGGGGGCGATGGGCGCCAGTACCCGTGGGGCGACAGCTGGGAACCGTCGGCGGCCAACACGGCCGAAGCCGGCCCCCTGACGACGACTCCTGTCGGCATCTACCCGGAGGGGGCCTCCCCGTTCGGCGCGCTCGACATGGCCGGCAACGTCGAGGAATACGTCAGTACCAGCTACGTTGCCTATCCCGGTGCCGGTTTCGTGGCCGACGACTTGGTCGAGACCCACGGCACGAACTACCGGGTGGCCCGTGGAGGAAGCTATGCCCGACACGGTGACCTGGTCCGTTGCAGCCGGCGCCACGGGTGGTTTCCCTCCGACCATTTCGCCATGGGCTTTCGTCTGGCCGAGACCGTCCCGTCGAGACTGCCTGACGGGTAGCGTTTCGCCGATGGAACATGACACGACGGTTGCTGTTGTCGGCGGAGGCGCGGCGGGCCTCACGGCCGCCCTCTTTCTGAGCCGAGGCGACATCCCGGCGATGGTCCTCGATCAGGACCGTTCGATTCTCAAACGAGCGCAGCTCAACAACCTGCCGGGGACCACGGCGCTCGAGGGACGGGACCTGCTGACCCAGCTCCGCTCCGAGGTCGATCGGCGAGGAGTGGTGACACTGACCGGCAAGATCAACGACATCGTTCCCACCGAGGCCGGCTTCGTGCTGACCCTGGGCGAGGGCGACACCATCCGTGCCGACTACGTCGTGTTGGCCACCGGCCAGGGCACCCTCAGCCTGCCCTCCTTGGACCTGGCCACCACCGAGGCCCGGCAGCCGTTCGTGAAGCTCAACCTCGAAACCGATCGCTGGGGGGCGACGTCGGTCCCCGGTGTCTGGGCTGCCGGGGTCGTTGCCGGGTGGCCGTCGCAGGCCGTGGTCTGCGCAGGAAGCGGCGCGAATGTGGCCATAGAGATCTGCTCGCGCATCAAGGGCGAGTTCTGGGTCGACCACGACGACACCAAGATCCCCGCCGAGACGGCGTGAACCCATCGGTCACCGTCGTTGTGCCGTGCCACAACGAGGTCGGGTTCATCGAGCCGCTCCTCGGGTCGATGCTGCCGCAAATCGAGGCGACCGAAGAGTGGCGGATCGTTGCGGTCGAGGATTCGAGCACCGACGGAACCGGAGAGGTGCTGCGACGCCTCGTGGCCGACCACGATCGGCTCAGCATCGTCTCGGGTCGATATGGCTCACCGGGTGGAGCCCGGAGTGCAGGTTGTGCGGCGGCCATGGACCTCCACAACCCGGCATGGTTGGTGACGACCGATGCAGACGTCGAGCTTCCCGGCGATTGGCTCGATACCTGGCGGGCCGGTATCGGTCGGTTCCAGGACGACGAAGCTGTCGGAGCGATCAACGGCGTCGAGGACCAAGGTCATCTCTACGCCCGTTTCCCGAACGCGTCCGTCGTCAGCGCCGCCTTCGCTCGGGGCGTCGAGCGCAGCGAGCGGTTGGTCGGCATCACCAACCTCAACGGCGTCAATCACGCAGTTCGCGCCGCGGCCTATCGTACGGCGGGCCCATACCTGCAGCCCGTGGCCCCCGGACCGGACGGACCGGTCAACCTGGCGGGCGAGGACTGGGATCTCGGGGTTCGTCTGCGGTTGGCGGGCTACCGGATCGACCACACATCGGCGACCGTCATCGATCGAGGGCGCCGATTGCTGGCCGACGTGCACGCCTACGTGAGCGGCGAGGCCTATGAGGGGGCCTTCCTCCGCCTGGCACCGGGCGCCGAGCCGGTCGATGTGCCCGATGAGGCCGTCGAGGCGCTGGCGTCGTCGGCCTTGCGACGATCGTTGCGTCACTTCTACCTCAAACCGCTGCTGGCGGGCGTGGTCACCCTCGATGAGCGCACCGGTTTGGTCTCCGAGACGCTTGCCGATATGGGCGACTGGATCCGGCGTTGGCCGCATCCATCGTTCATGGAGGCCCGCAACGGGTTCATCTTCGGACGGCTGGAACGCTTCGCCGACGAGTTCACCGATCGTGTTCTCCGTGATCTCG
>JAHECQ010000338.1 GCA_024641625.1 Acidimicrobiales bacterium
CCGGGGGATGTCGCAGGTTCGCTGCGGTCGTCGGTGCTTCGGTGGGGGTGGGCGGTAATACTCGGGTGATGCAGGCAGCGGACAGCGGCTCGACAGGACAGGGCTCGACAGGACAGGGCTCGAGAGAACAGGGATCAAACCTGGACTTCGAGGGTGTCGTCAACTTACGTGATGTGGGCGGTGCCGGGGGAGTCGAGTCGATTCGGGCCGGGGTGTTGTTTCGTTCCGAGACCCCGCAGCTGATGACCGAGGGTGACGTCCGACGTGCGTTGAACGAACTCGGCATCACCCGCGTGGTCGATCTTCGGGGAGCCCGTGGCGGTGGATCGGGCCCCCTGGGCGAGGATGATCGTGGCGTCGTGATGGACTTCTTCGAGATGGCCGGTGGGATGGGGGTCCACGCCGACCTCTCCGCCGACGGGTTCCTCCCGGCCGAGCTCGATCAGGCAGCCGTCGTGGTGGGCGCGTTCTTCGAACAACTGGTGGCCAACGATGGCGCCATCCTGGTGCACTGCCACACCGGGAAGGATCGCACCGGGTTCATCGTGGCCATCACGCTGGCCGTCGCCGGTGCCGGCGACGAGGAGATCATTGCCGACTACGAGCGATCGATGCCGATCTTCGAGACGATGATGGCGAACCTGCGTGCCGCCGGTCGAGGGGTTCCCGCCGATGCCCCCGAGTACGCCCGCGACGCGCCCTCGGCCAAAGGCATCCGGGCGCTGGTGGCCCGCCTGCGCACCGAGTGGCCCTCGCCCGAGGATTACCTGGTTGCCAACGGCGTCGATCGCGCGCTCATCGACGAGGTGCGTCACCGTCTGGTGGAGACCTGAGCATCAAGTCTGACTGCAATCAGAAATCTGGCTCCGGTATCGAGTCTTCGCTAGGGTTCGTCTCTCAAGCCGGCGCGCTCGACGCGCGTCCTGTTCGTTCGCCTTTGGAGGCCCACGATGAAGCGAAGCACCGACCGCATCCTCACGACTCATGTCGGCAGTCTGGCTCGCCCGACGGCGCTGCTCGACATCCTCAAGGAGCGTGAGAACGGCCGGCCCTACGATGCCGACGAACTGGCCGAACAGGTGCGGTTGGCGGTCATCGACCGGGTTCAGCACCAGGTCGACTGTGGCATCGACATCATCACCGATGGCGAGATGTCCAAGACCAGCTTCATCGACTACGTGAAGGACCGTCTCGCCGGATTCGAGATCGACGAGTCCCCGAGCCGGTCCATGGCGCCGACCTGGCAGGCCGAGGTCGACATGTTCCCCGAGTACTACGAGATCTACCTCAACAAGTACAAGGCGACCGTGGCGCCGCTGCGGCGGATCAAGTGCACCGGTCCCATCACCTACGCCGGTCAAGAGGCCATCAACACCGACATCGCCAACCTCAAGGCCGCCGTCGACGCCGTCGGAGCCGACCGGGTCACCGAGGTGTTCATGCCGGCCACGACGCCGGGTTCCTACGGCACCAACGAGCACTACGCCGACCGCAGTGAGTACCTCGAAGCCGTGGCCAATGCGATGCGCGAGGAGTACCTCGCCATCATCGATGCCGGATTCATCCTCCAGATCGACGACCCGGGCCTGATCGACACCCTCGGAGATCCGGCCACCCCCCTCGAGGAGCGCCATCGCGAGGCCAACGAAGCGATCGACACCCTCAACCATGCCCTTCGCGACATCCCGACCGAGAAGATCCGTCACCACACCTGCTACGGGCTCAACCACGGGCCGCGTCTCACCGACATCGATCTGAAGGACGCCATCCCCTTCATGTTGCGCATCAACGCCGGCGCGTACTCCTTCGAGGTCGCCAACCCACGCCACCAGCACGAATGGCGAATCTGGGAGGATGTCAAGCTCCCCGAGGGCAAGATCATCATGCCCGGTCTGCTGGGGCATGCGAACAACTACGTCGAGCACCCGCAACTCATCGCTGAGTACATCGTTCGGTACGCCAACCTGGTGGGCAAGGAGAACGTGATCGCCGGGGCCGACTGCGGGTTCTCGTCCCGTGCGTCCTACGCACCCGAAGTGCACCCCACCGTCGTGTGGCCCAAGTTCCAAGCACTGGCCGAGGGGGCGGCCCTCGCGTCTCGCGCGTTGTGGAGCTGAGTGATCCATCGCCGTTTACCGAGCGATCCATCGCCGTTTACGATGTGACAACGATCACTGCCATCATCATCGAAGTGTCAACAGCAACGAACCTTCCCCCAGGACGAAGCGAGGATCACCGTGACCACCGTTGAGGTAAGCATCAACTCTTTCCCCGGGCCCGATGAAATCGAGGGGTTCTGGGCCTTCGACAAGATGCATGCGCCCCGCCCCATCACTCCACTGTCGGAGTATCTGGTCACCCAGCCGCTGGCCGACGGGTTCACCACCGCACAGGCGATGTACGACTCGCCGATCGCAGTGACGAATCGTCACGTGAACTACTACATGTACGCGTCGTTCCATCCTCTGGCCGACGAGGCCGAGCTGGCCGATCGACTCACCCGCTATCGCGAAACACTCGACGAGCTCGTGCCGAACGTCGGGGCGCGCTGGGTGGCCGAATGGCAGCCGGCCATCGCCGCCAAGAACATCGAGGAGAAGTCGGCGGACTACTCGGCGCTCGACGACGAGGCGTTGATCGCCAAGCTCGCCGACATGAAGGACCACATGACCTTCATGTGGCACGTCCATGGTCACATCAACTTCGTGCTGATCTCGTCGGCCAAGTTCTGCGATCTGTACGACGAGGTCGTGCAGCCCGACGATCCGACCGAGGCCTACCAGGCCCTCCAGGGCTTCGAGACGCAGTCGCTCAAGGCCAGCCGGGGGCTCTGGCGGCTGAGCCGACTGGCGCGGGAGAATTCCGAGCTCGTCGATCTCTTCCACTCGACCTCGGCGGTCGAGCTGCCCGTGGCTCTCGAGCAGACCGATGCCGGGCGGGGATTCCTGGCCGAGCTCCGTGCCTACCTCGACGACTACGGATGGCGCTCGGACGCGGTGTACGACCTCGGCGATGTCACCTGGCGCGAGGACCCCTCCATCCCGCTCGGAGCGCTGAAGAGCTACATCGATCTCGATGACGGCGCCGACCCGGACACGATGTACGAGCGGGCCGTCGGTCACCGGGAACACTTCCTCGGCGCCGCCCGGGCCAAGCTGGCCGACGATCCGGCCAAGCTCGCCGAGTTCGACGAGCTCTACGAGGCGGCGCAGTACAGCAACCCCCTCACCGAGGACCATGCGTTCTGGATCGATCAGATGGGAGTGGCGGTGTTCCGTCGCTTCGTGATGCACCTGGGTGAGCGGCTCGCCGGCCGGGGGCAGCTGGCGGCCGCAGACGACGTTCACTACCTGACCGAGGCCGAGCTGATCGATGCCTTGCGCAACGGCACGAACTGCGAGGAGGCGGCTGCCCAACGCAAGTCCGAGCACGCAGCATGGGCGGCCATCGATCCCCCTCCGGTGCTCGGTACGCCTCCGCCCCCGGCCGAGGACCCGTTCATGGATGCCCTCACGGTGCGCCTGCTCGGCATCACGCCCCCCGACGATTCGCCGCAGGATCCCAACGTGGTGAAGGGCGTCGCCGGATCGGCCGGTCAGGTGACCGGTACCGTCAAGGTCGTGCGGAGCCTGGCCGAGGCCAGCCTGCTCGATGACGGCGACATCATGGTCTGCGAGATGACCTTGCCGCCGTGGGTGCCGTTGTTCTCGATCGTGGGGGGCGTCGTCACCGACACCGGTGGTGTGCTCAGCCATTGCGCGATCGTGGCCCGTGAGTTCGAACTTCCGGCTGTCGTCGGAACCCAGATGGGCACCTCGGTGCTCCAGACGGGGATGAACGTCACCGTCGACGGCACGAAGGGGACCGTCACCATCAATTCCCGGCCCTAGCCGGCCGGTCGGCGCACCGCCCAACACACGACTACTCGCGAACATCAGAGGGGAAATTTCATGACCGACGTCCTTCCCGCCAGTGCCGGCTTCGAACTGGATGACAGATACCAGGCCGAGTCAGGCAGTTTCTACTTCACGGGTGTCCAGGCGCTCGTCCGTGTCCCTCTGGATCAGATGCGGGCCGATCGTCAGGCCGGACTCACGACCGCGACCTTCGTCTCGGGATACCAGGGCTCTCCCCTGGGTGGCTACGACCGGGAGATCATCAACCACAAGACGCTGATGGACCGCTACCACATCGTGCACAAGTCGGGGCTCAACGAGGAGCTCGGCGCGACGGCGGTCATGGGAAGCCAGGTGTCGGCCACCTTCCCCCAGCAGAAGTACGACGGGGTGCTGGGAATCTGGTACGGCAAGGCGCCCGGACTCGATCGTGCCGGCGATGCGATCCGCCATGCTCAATACGCCGGCACCAGCCCCCATGGCGGCGTGCTCGCTCTCACCGGTGACGATCCGGCCAACAAGTCCTCGACCCTGCCGTCGGCGTCGGAGTTCACGTTGGCCGATCTGCATCTCCCGATCCTGCATCCCGGGAACGTGCAGGAGGTGCTCGACCTCGGACGCCACGGTGTCTACCTGTCCCGTACCGCCGGTTTGTGGTCGGCCATCAAGATCGTCACCGCGGTGGCCGACGGCTCCGGTACTGCCGAAGCCGGGCCCGACCGCATCGTCCCGGTCATCCCCGAGTTCGAATGGAGGGGTAAGCCCTACCGCCCCAAGGTCACCGGACGTCTCGGTGGCGCCGTG
>JAHECQ010000339.1 GCA_024641625.1 Acidimicrobiales bacterium
CCGGCGTCTTGCAGCCGGGCCACGAGATCCCGCCAGGCCCCGGCATGCAGGAGCATGCCGAAGTGGCGCGAGGGCACCTCTTCGCCATCGACAGGATTGGTGGAGACTGCGGTGGGATCGAGGTCGGTGTCGATGTGGGCCACGATCTGATGACCCCAGAGATCGAAGTCGACCCACTCGGGTGCAGATCGTCCCTCCGGACAACCGAGCACCGTGCCGTAGAACCAACGGGCGCGCCCGAGGTCATGGACCGGGAACGCCAGATGGAAACGAGGCCGAGAGATGCAAGGAGCAGGGACCGCCCGGCCCAGCGCCTCGAGGGTCGAGGCATCGAATTGGTCGAGGGTCTCGAGCACGAGGTCACAGAAGCCGAACTGGCCCGAACCCCGGGCCGCGGCATCGGGCACCGCCACCACTCGCATCCCGGCGGCCCTGGCCGAAATGCACCCATTGAGGGAGTCCTCCAAGACCAGACACTCCCGGGGCGACACGCCCAGCTTCGCCACGGTGGCCAGGTAGGGGTCCGGATGTGGCTTGCCGAAGGCGTCGCCTTCGGCAGAGTGAACGACCTCGAACACGCCTTGCAGGTCGAGCGTTGCCAGGGCGGCCTCGATGAGGCGAAGATCCGACGACGAACACAGGGCCAACCGGAGCCCGGCCGAGCGGCACAACGCAATGGCTGCCTGCACTCCGGGCAAGGGTTCGGCATCAGCGATGAGTTCGATCACCCGGTCGACGACCGCGGCAGCGACCTCGGCCGGTGGGGGCCCCGACCAGGGCTTCCAGGCATACCAGAGATCGGCGACATCGGACATCCGTATGCCCATCGTCTTGACGAAGTCCTCGTGACCGAGCCCGAGCCCCAGGCGTCGGCTCACTTCCTCTTCGGCCTGGCGCCACTTCGACTCGGACTCGAGCAGGAGGCCGTCCATGTCGAACACCACCACCGAGAAGGAATACAGACCCTCGTGACCCGCTGTCATCCGGCTGTCAGTTCCCAGCCGTCGAGTGTGGATGATTCATGGCCACGACATTGGCGGTGACCACCACGAAGTCGGCCTTCTCCCAGAACTCCTCGATCGAACGGGCATCGCTGTAGCTCATACCCGAACGTACGCCCGCCAACAGACCGAAGATCAGTTTGGCCACCTCGCCCCGGTAGGGAACCGTCCCCTCGACACCCTCCGGAGCACGCTGTTCGAAGTACTCGGCATCCACCTCGGTGCCTTCACGTTTGGCTCGGGCCTCGATGGCCTCGAATGACGCCATCCCGCGCACCCGCTTCACCAGACCGCGGCTGGACTGCTCGACGTCGCCTGGGCTCTCCTTGGTGCCGGCCAACATGCTGCCGATCATCACGCTGCTCGCACCGGCGGCGAGCGCCTTGGCAATGTCTCCCGAGGTTCGGATGCCACCATCGGCGATCACGGGAACCCGTCGACCGTCAGGGCCGGCGACCCCGGCGCAATCGGCGATGGCCGTGAGCTGGGGGACGCCGGCGCCGGCAACCAATCGCGTGGTGCACACCCCGCCAGGCCCGACGCCCACTTTGATGGCGTCGGCCCCGGCATCGGCCAGATCCTGGGCGCCGGCCCGAGTGGCCACGTTCCCGGCGATGACATCGACCGCCGGATAGGCCGCCTTGACCTGCATCAGAACGTCGATGGCGTGGTCGGAGTGGCCATGGGCGATATCGAGCACCAACGCATCGACGCCGGCGGCGACCAACGCATCGGACCGCTCGAGCGCATCACGATCGGTTCCGATGGCCGCACCCACCGGGTAGGGCCCGGCAGCCTTGACCTGGCGAACCATGTCGGCCTGCGCCTCGACAGTGAGAAAGCGGTGGATGGCGCCCATGGCACCGAGCCGGCCAAGGGCGATGGCCATCTCGGCCTCGCAGACGGTGTCCATGTTCGCCGCAACGACCGGGACATCGATGCAGATGTTACGCGTCACCTGGGTCCGTAACGAAACGTCGGACCGAGACCGGATGTTGGACCGGCGGGGAACCAAGAGGACGTCATCGAAGGTGTAGCCGGTTCGGACCCGACCCGAGACAAGTGGATGCTGCTCCATTAGCCCAACCCTACTCGGCAAGCAAGCTCGTCCGACCCTGGAAGGCCCCATCGACACACCGTTGCCCGAGCGGAGGACAACGGTGTGTCGACGCCCGCTACTCCAGGGAGATCGGTTCGTCGAGACTCGGATCATCGAGGGCAATCAGTTCGGCTTCGTCGCCGAGGCCGACAGCCGCCATGACTCGAGCCTGAATCTCCATCATGAGCTCGGGATTGGCACCCAGGAACGTCTTGACGTTCTCTCGGCCTTGGCCGATTTGCTCGCCCTCATAGGTGTACCAAGCCCCGGACTTGCGCACGATCTCCTGTTCGACCGCGATGTCGAGCAGCGAACCCTCGCGGCTGATGCCCTTGCCGTACATGATGTCGAACTCGGCCTGACGGAACGGCGGGGCAACCTTGTTCTTGACCACCTTGACCCTCGTGCGATTGCCGACAGCCTCGGCGCCGTCCTTCAGGGACTCGATCCGTCGAATATCGAGGCGCACCGAACTGTAGAACTTGAGGGCTCGGCCACCCGGCGTCGTCTCGGGCGAGCCGAACATCACGCCGATCTTTTCTCGCAACTGATTGATGAAGATGCAAATGGTGTCGGTCTTGTGGAGGCTGCCGGTGAGCTTGCGCAACGCCTGCGACATGAGACGCGCCTGGAGGCCCACGTGGCTGTCGCCCATCTCGCCTTCGATCTCGGCCCGAGGAGTGAGCGCCGCCACCGAGTCGACCACGATCACGTCGATCGAGCCCGACCGCACGAGTATGTCGACGATCTCGAGCGCCTGTTCGCCGGTGTCGGGCTGCGAGATGAGCAACTCGTCGATGTCGACACCGATGGCCCTGGCATAGATGGGGTCCATCGCGTGCTCGGCATCGACATAGGCGCAGAGGCCACCGTTGCGTTGCGCCTCGGCCACCACGTGCATGGCCAACGTCGATTTACCGGAGGATTCAGGCCCGAAGATCTCCACGACACGACCCCGAGGAAGACCACCGACACCGAGTGCGATATCGAGTGCCAACGCACCCGTCGGGACCACGCCGATGGCTGCGGTTCCCTTCTCCCCCATGCGCATGACCGAGCCCTTGCCGAACTGCTTTTCGATCTGCCCGAGCGCCATGTCGAGCGCCTTCTGCTTGTCCGCTGACTTTTCCACGTGAACTGGCTCCTTCTTGACCGAGTCTTTTCTCGAACTACGCATTGCTGGGATCCTCGTCGTTCGAGTGATGTGAACGTGATCGAACGTTGGTGCGGACCATCGAGCGAACGGCCCGATGGAAGATGGATGCGGGGGAATTGCGGCTGGCCTTGCGGACACGAACCGGCTTGGCTGCGAATCTGGATCTGTCTGGAAACGAACCTAGCGACGGTCTGTGACAGTCTTGGGGCGAAGGCCGACGGTCACCGGGCGGGCAACTTTCGTCAGTGTAATTCCGAACACTTGTTCGT
Source organism: Acidimicrobiales bacterium (assembly GCA_024641625.1). GTDB lineage: Bacteria > Actinomycetota > Acidimicrobiia > Acidimicrobiales > SZUA-35 > JAHECQ01. The sequence goes on from JAHECQ010000339.1 coordinate 3,526, forward strand.
ACAAGCGTTCGGATCGGATTTGCCGGAGAAATCCCCCTGATGCCTGCGGGCCCGGGGACGCCGGCGGCAGAGTACATTCGCAACTGTGACCCGCCCAGGCCTCGTTGCTCTGCTGTTGAGCCTCAGCGCAGTGCTGACAACCGCCCTGGGTGCGTGCAGTGATCCGCCGGACGAACCGACTACGGCCGATGTCCTCGCCGAGCTGGAAGGTCGTGCGCTGACCCCGGCCGAGGTCGCAGCCCGGGAACAGGTGGCTCGACTCCTGTGCGGCCTCGACGACAACGTCCTCCAGGCGGTGTGGAGCAAGCTGAGACCCAGCCAGCTCGAGTTCCAGGATTTCGTGTTCAGCCGCCAATGCCCCCAGCGCAACGAGCTCTACGCCAAGGCAACGGGCCGATTCTCGGTCGAGGGTTGAACCGGCCTCGGGCCTATTGCCCGAGGGCCTCGAGCAGCGCGGACGAATGGGCGACGGCGCCGAACACGCCTCCCTGCATCTTCACCATGTGGAGGGCAGCCAAGTAGTTCCCATGGTCGGTGGCCCCGGTGCAGTCCTCCAACAACAGGCATTCGTAGCCTCGATCGTTGGCATCGCGCATGGTCGTGTGCACGCACACGTCGGTGGTGATACCGGTGAAGATGAGATGGGTCACCCCTCGATTGCGAAGAATCAGCTCGAAGTCGGTGGCGTAGAAGCTGCCCTTGCCGGGCTTGTCGATGATCGATTCACCGGCGATCGGGTACACCTCGGGGACGATGTCCCAACCGGGCTCGCCACGGACCAGGATCCGTCCGCACGGACCGAGGTCACCGATGCCGGCCCCGATCTGCTTCGATCGCCAGAGCTTGTTGGGCGGCAGATCGGAGAGATCCGGTTTGTGACCCTCACGGGTGTGCATGACGTGCATGCCGACCGAGCGCGCCGCGGCCAGCACCGTCGCCGCCGGGGCGAGGCCCGATCGCGTGAGGTTCAGGTCGTACCCCATCGCGTCGACGTACCCGCCGGGACCACAGAAATCGGTCTGCCAGTCGATCATGATCAACGCCGTGCGGCGGGGATCGATGACCCCGTCATAAGGCCAGGTGTAGGGGTCGGCGGCGACCGCAGGATAGGTCACCGCAGGAGCGACGGATTGCTCGATGGGAGACCGGTCGTTGGGAGACATGGCATTG
>JAHECQ010000340.1 GCA_024641625.1 Acidimicrobiales bacterium
CGCCGTTGATCGTCGCGCCGAGTCCCGCCGTGCAGCGTGTAGATGGGCGGTGCCGAGCGGGCAGGTGTCGGGCTCGGTGGGTGAGTCCGACGTTGGAGCCGCTCGATGGCCGATGCAACGACCGACGTCTCTCGCCGGCCAGGTACGAAGACCAACACACTCCCATCGGTCGCGGCGGTCGCCGCCTGGGTGGTGCGGGCCACGGCATCGACCCACGATCGGTCGGCCAGGTGCCCGCTCGGCCGACCCTCGGGGGTTGCCCGACCGACGAAGATGGTCTCGACGGGAAAGGATCGTCCCGGTACCGACACGATGGACACCAGGTCGTGGTCGGCCGCGCCCAGCAGATCGGCAACCGGAGCGGTGGCCATGGTGGCCGACATGACGACGACCGCGAGATCCGGCCGCAGCGATGTCCGGCTCTCGACGGCCATGCCCAGTCCGAGATCGCTGTGCAGGTTGCGCTCGTGGAACTCGTCGAAGATGAGACAACCGACCTCCTCGAGCGACGGATCGCGCTGGAATCGCCCGGTCAGCACCGCCTCGGTGATGACCTCGATACGGGTGCGATCGCTGACTCGTCGGTCACCGCGCATGCTCAGTCCGACGAGACCGCCAACGGATTCCCCCAGTTGCTCTGCCAGTCGCTCGGCCGTGGCCCGTGCGGCCAACCGCCTGGGTTCGAGGACGAGGATCGACCCGTGCTCGACGGCCTCGAGCGCCAACAGGGGCACGATGCTCGACTTGCCGGCACCCGGCTCGGCGGTCAACACGAGGGCCCCCGTGCCAATGCCCGCCCGAATGGCGCCCGCAGCCTCCTCGACCGGGAGGTCGGTCGAGGAGCGAGAAGCCAGCGGTGCCATGGCCGCAGGCTAGGGCTGTTCGATCACGGGCTGTGTTCAGACGCGTCGCATGACGGTGACCACTCGACCGAAGATCTGCACTTCGGCCGGGTCGAACCGCATTGGTCGCAGTGCGGAGTTGGCGGGCAACAACACGACCTGACCGCGCTTGGTGTCGAGGCTGTAGGTCTTGACGGTGGCTTCCTCACCGGGAATGCCGGCCACGACGATGTCACCGTTCGACGCGTGGTTCTGGACCCGCACCACCACGAAGTCTCCGTCGAGGATGCCGGCCTCGATCATCGACTGGCCCCGTACCTTCAGCATGAACAGTTCGCCGTCACCGGTGAGGTCGGCGGGCACCGGGATGGTCTCCTCGATGTCCTCGCCGGCCAACACATCGGTGCCGGCGGCGACGTGACCCACCAGCGGCACATGACGGACCGGTCGGCGTTCGATGTTCCCCTGATCGGAGTTGGGATCCCACTGGATCTTGATGGCACGCGGCTTGGACGGATCTCGCTCGAGGAAGCCGTTCTTCTGCAGGGTGGCCAGATGTGAGTGAACGGTGGAGGGAGACGTGAGCCCGACGTGGGCGCCGATCTCGCGCACCGACGGTGGATAGCCGCGCTCGAGCATCTGGTCGTTGATGAAGGTGAGAATGGCCCGCTGGCGACCGGTGAGCTTGGCATCACGCATGACTGGTTTCCCCTTGTTGATCGAGTTGTTGATCGAGCCGGTGAGGAGGATCGCGCTCGAGCAACGGTGTCGAACGTGTGATCGAGTATGCCAGGTCCATACGTACAGGTGTTCGATTCTCGCCAACAATTCCTCCACCCGCCCAGGCAGCCGGGATGGTGCCCGACCGAGGTGACGCAGCACCGAAACCCGGTCGGTTGGAACCTCGAGCGGGAGCTGACAGGATCGGGTCATGACCATCACTGCCACCGGCCACAGCTACGTCGACGTCGACTCGGGAATCCGCCTCGACGCCTGGTACCCGACCGAGGGTGTCGAGCCCCGACGGGCGTGCCTGGCCGAGCGACTCGGGTTCATCCGTGGCGAGGTCCTCACCACCACGTTGGCGTCGCTCGAGGAGGCGCCGCTCGATGCCGCGGACGTCTATCTTCGTCTTCACCTGCTGAGCCGACGAGAGGTGCGGCCGAACGAGGTGAACCTCGATGGCATCTTCGGGCTGATGGCCAATGTCGCCTGGACGACGGTCGGGCCGGTGCTGCCCGACCGGGTGGACGAGCTTCGTTCGGCGGCCGCCGCCGAGGGAATGTCGGTCGGGGTCGAGGGCGTTGACAAGTTCCCCAAGATGCTCGACTACGTGGTGCCCTCGGGGGTGCGTATCGCCATCGCCGACCGGGTGCGTCTGGGTGCCCATCTCTCGGAGGGCACGACGGTCATGCACGAGGGGTTCTGCAACTTCAACGCGGGGACGCTGGGCGCCGCCATGGTCGAGGGGCGGATCAGCCAGGGCGTCGTGCTCGGGGCCAACAGCGATCTGGGTGGCGGCGCCTCGATCATGGGCACGCTGTCGGGTGGCGGCAAGGAACGGATCAGCGTGGGCGAGCATTGCCTCATCGGGGCCAACGCCGGCATCGGCATCTCGCTGGGGGACAACTGCACGGTCGAGGCCGGCCTGTACGTCACTGCCGGGACGAGGGTCACCCTTCCCGATGGGACCGTGGCCAAGGCCGGCGACCTCTCGGGGCGATCGGGGATGTTGTTCATTCGCAATTCGCTGAACGGGGCGGTCGAGTTGCGGGTCGCCGATCCCGAGCGATGGGGTGGCATCAATGCAGCGCTCCATGCCAATTGACCGTGTGGGCCAGTTGACCGTGTGGGCCAGTTGACCGTGTGGGATGACTGACCGTGTGGGCCAGTTGACCGTGTGGGCCGACTGACCGTTTGGCTCGAGGGTGATCGGTGAGAGGTTGACATCGAACACATGTTCTGATTGACTCGAACAGGTGTTCGGGAACGAACGTTCGATCTCATCGACTGCCGTTCCGAGCACACCCGTCGTTCACCAGACCCGTCGTTCATCACAACCGTCGTTCACCGGGTCCTCGTTCAACAGGGGAGACAGTCATTCGGGTCGCTCGCACGACTGTCACACCCCCTGAGGAGAATGCTCCCCATGGTCGCCCTGCTCCATCCCCCAGCCCTCCGCCAGCCAGCCCTTCGTTCGACGGCACGCTCGGCCGATCGAGCCCACCTGGTGCTCATCGAAGGTGGGCGGTCGAAGTCCAACCGCCTCGCCGCCACGGCAATCGCTCAGCGTTCCCAGCAACGTTTGGTGGCCGCCTTGGCCATGGTGGCGGTGTTCCTGCTCCTCGGCTTGATCCTGTTGCGGGTCGCCCAGGCGGTACCGACATCGATCGACGCGGGATCGCCGGCTGTGGCGACACCGATGTCCACCGGCGATCTCGTCCATGTGGTGGCCGACGGGGAGACGCTGTGGGCCATCGCCCGCAGCATTGCACCCGACGCCGATCCTCGGCCGATCGTCGACCTGTTGGCCGAGCGCAACGGTGGCACCGCCATTCAGATCGGCCAGCGCCTCGTCATTCCGGCGGAGCTCGCCGGTTGAATTCCCTGGGGAATCACACTTCCCGACTCGCGAGCGGCTCCTGTGACCGGGTACTGTCAGGGTATGCATTGCCCGGTCTGTTGCGCCATCGACACGAGAGTCATCGACTCGCGCGCAGCCGATGACGGGGCGGCCATCCGTCGGCGGCGTGGTTGTCCCGCGTGTTCGCATCGGTTCACCACTTTCGAACGCATCGAGGAGGTCCCGCTGGTGGTCAACAAGCGCTCGGGGGCTCGGGAGCCCTTCGATCGGTCGAAGATCATCAAAGGGCTCTCCTCGGCGTCCAAGGGACGTCCGATCACCCTCGAGCAGTTCGAGTGCCTCACCAGCGAGGTCGAGGAGGCCGCCCGTCTCGAGAGCACCGACATCACTTCCGAGTGGCTGGGGCGCGCTGTCCTCGAGCGGCTGCGCGAACTCGATCACGTGGCTGCGCTTCGCTTCGCCAGCGTCTACAAGGGATTCGCCGATGTCGACGACTTCGAGAAGGAGCTGAAGCTCATCAAGCGGGACACCCCCGGTCCCAGCCTGGTCTGATCAACACCGGTTGGTCAGACCAACTCGCTCAATTGTCCTCCCCCTGATGCCGATGGAAGGGCGTGCGTTCCAGGGCGAATTCTCCGGCCGAGCGCGGTCCGCGCCGAGATGGATCGGCGCTTCGCCGAGCCGTGCTCTCGGTGATGGCCGCGACGGCCGCCATCGCCACGACCACAACCTTCGCCGAGGCCGGTCAAGCCCGAGCCGGCCGGGAACTCCTCTCACTCAGCGATCTCCTGCCCGACCCGACGATCATCCACCCGGACATCGCCGCAAGCGTGAGCGTTGATCTGTCCGGAATCGGTCCGATCGCCGAGAGGCTCTCCCAGGCCCGGGCCGATGTGATCGACGCCTCGTCACGTGAACTGGCGGCCCGCGCTCGTCTGGGTTCACTCGACGTCGCCCGTGACCTCAACGATGCCCAACGCAAGGTGGCGCAATCGGAGGAAGGGATGGCGATGGCAGTGGCCGAGCAGTCTCGACGCGAATTGGGGGCATTCGCCGTCGACTCGTTCGTCGCCGGTGAACGGGACAACTTCGCGGAGCTACGGATGCAGGGCAGCGTCGATCCGCGCGACACCCTGGTCGGCGATGTCGGCGACCTGTTGGGCGGTGTCGCCGATGCGGCCGCGGTCGAGCTGACGAACGTGACGTCACGCCGCCAGGCACTGGAGGACGCGGCACAGGCGCTCGAGGAGCAGCACCTCT
>JAHECQ010000341.1 GCA_024641625.1 Acidimicrobiales bacterium
GCAGTCGTCGGCGCAGGAGTCGTCGGCGCAGCAGTCGTCGGCGCAGCAGTCGTCGGCGCAGCAGTCGTCGGCGCAGCAGTCGTCGGCGCAGCAGTCGTCGGCGCAGCAGTCGTCGGTGGAGCAGTCGTCACCGGATCGACCAAGATCGTTGGTGGCGCGAAACTCATGCTCGGTACCGTCTCGAGCGGCACGGTGGTGGTCGATGCCGGGCGCGTCGTGGTGCGTGGGCTGCGCCGGATCGTGGTCGAGGGCGCGGGTGCCGCGCTCGGTGCCGCAGCCGTCGGGGGCACCGTGGCCACTGCGGCCGCCGTGGTCGGAGCGACGGTGACGGTCGATGGCGCAGAGGTCGACGGCGGCGCGGTCGTCGTAGTGGTGGTCGGGATGGGGATCGAAGATGATGCTGTTGCCTCGACGCGGTCGCCATCGCGGTTGTTCAACACCATGGCAGCGACACCGATACTGAACACCGCAAGCAGCGAGACGACGAGGAACAAGAGATTCCGGCGGCGTCGCAGCTCCACCGGGCCCGAGGCCGCGACGAATCCGACCGGTCTGGCATCCCCGACCGGAAGCACGACATGCGGGCGAGGCGCGGCCGGGGACTCGGTGGTGGGGAACAGCGACCCAGTCGCCGAAGTCGGGGGACGCACCGCGGTGGGCACGGTGGGGAAAAGCCCCGTTTGTCCCTTGGCTGATTGCTCGCCGACGGCCGGCGCCGGCTTCTTACTCTTGGCCTGTGCCGATGCCGACCTCTCGCTCGCGCTGCGAAGGTCGATCACCGGACCGAACAGTGAGTCGGAACGTTCCGAAGGCTCGGTGGAACCACGCTGGACGTGATTGCCGAACAATCGACCGGTCGAGTCGCCCGATGCCGCGGGACCCCGGACCGGTCGCCGGTCATCGAGGAGCTGCGCAGCCAGAGCCTCGGCCTCGGCCACAGTCAGCGGTGAAGTTGTCGTCGAGTCGTCAATCACTGGCTTGTCTCGGCTCAGGCGATGGATGGGCTGGCTGCATGGATGATCCCCAGTACTTCAGGAACGCCCCGAAATGGCCTGCTCCGAGAAGCAGCGCCACCATGCCCGTTTGATCAGGCTACTGCCTACCCTCCGGTTCATGTCCAGCGCGAGCGACCTGCTGGGTACGGTGACTCAACGGCTCCCGTCAGGCGGAGAACACCGGCCCGGGCAGGAGAAAATGGCCGATCTCGTGGCCGAAACTCTGGCAACGACTGGCATCGCGCTGATCGAGGCCGGCACGGGCACCGGGAAGTCGTTGGCCTACCTCACACCGATCGTGGCTGCGGGAACACGTACCGTAGTGGCCACAGCCACCATCGCCCTGCAGAGTCAATTGGTCAACCAGGATGTGGCGTTGGTTGCCGAGGGCCTCGACAGGCCGGTCGTGGCTGCGGTGCTCAAGGGCCGTAACAACTATCTGTGCATGCAACGCTACGAGGAGTTGGTCCGAGCTGACCGAAGCGAGCAACTCGATCTGCTACGAGGCACCCGGCAGGACGACTCGCTCGGTCTGCTCACGGCGTGGGCCGACCATACCGAGACCGGCGATCGGGAGGACCTCGACCCATCCCCTCCTGTCGAACTCTGGCAGGCCGTGAGCGTGGGAGGTGACGAATGCCCCGGAGCGAACCGGTGTCCGGCCGGGGATCGGTGCTTTGCCGAGCAGGCACGAGCGCGAGCGATGGACGCCGACATCATCGTCACCAATCACCACTACTACGGTCTCGACCTGGCGGCAGGTGGCATTCTGCTCCCCGACCACGACGCCGCCATCTTCGATGAGGCGCATCATCTGCCCGAGGCGCTGTCGGCCACCTGCGGCAGCGAACTCAGCGGGGCACGATTCCGCGCCCTCGCCCGACGGGCCCGGGCGGTCCTGGCCGACTCGGAGGTTCCGGCGCTGCTGGACAAGAGCGGCTCTGACCATGACAACCTGCTCCGGGACGAGATCGGCGACCGGGCCGACATGACACTCGATCTGGTCCAGGCGATGACGATGGGGCGCGACCGGGTCGACAAGGTGCTGGCCGAGCTCCGCAAGGCCAATCCGACCGAGGGCAGCGATGCCGCAGCCCGGGTGGAACGGGCCACCCGGATGGCAACCTCATTGGCCAACGACATCGATCAGGTGCTCGAATCTTCCGACAGTGACGTGTTGTGGGTCGACGGAACCCCGGCAGCACCCATCCTGCGACGCACGCCGCTCGACATCGCAGCCGTCCTCGAGGAGGGCCTGTGGGGAAAGAAGGCGGTGGTGCTCACCTCGGCCACCTTGCCCGACGGGCTGGTGCCCCAGCTCGGCCTGCCCGATTCGACCAGTGTCACCCGGGTCGGTTCGCCGTTCGACTTCGCAACCCTTGGAATGCTGTATTGCCCCACCCATCTGCCCGGTCCGCGCCACGCGAACTTCGCCGAGGAGATGCATCACGAGCTGGTCGATCTCATCGAGGCCGCAGGGGGTCGGACGCTCGCGCTGTTCACCAGCTATCGGGCAATGCAGAGTGCCGCCGAGCATCTCCGCGCCCACTGCTCACACGAGATCCTGCTGCAAGGCGAAGGGTCCCGGGCAATGCTCACCGACCGATTCCGGTCCGATCCTCGATCGGTGCTGCTGGCAACGCAGTCGTTCTGGCAGGGGGTCGACCTCCCGGGCGACACCCTGACGCTCGTCACGATCGACAAACTGCCATTTCCCCGGCCTGATGATCCGGTGCTGATGGCCCGCCGTCGACGGGCCGGACCCGAGGCGTTTCGGATGATCGATCTGCCACGAGCACAGATCCTCCTGGCCCAAGCGACCGGGCGGTTGATCCGGCGATCCGACGACCACGGCGTGGTCGCCATCTTCGACACTCGCCTCGCCACCAACAAGTCCTATCGCTGGGACTTCATCAACGCCCTCCCCCCGCTCAGACGAACGCGGGACAAGGCGGAGGTGATCGAATTCCTGCGTCGCCTCGATCGCCAGGCCAACCTGGCCGAGCCCGGTCAGTAGCCCAGATCGACCACTGCGTCGGCGTCATGGTGCCAGTTCTTCTCCACTGACACCTGAAGGTCGAGAAACGTGCCAGGTGGCATCTGACGACGGGACTTGATACCCACCTGCTTGAGCACTTCGCCACCCTTGCCGATGACGATCCCCTTCTGCGACTCTCGCTCGACGAGGATCTCCACCCTGATGATGGGACCTTTGGGAGTCTCCTCCCAGTTGGTGACCCGGGTGGCGATCGAGTGCGGCAACTCGTCGCGGGTCATACGCAGCAACTGCTCTCGAACCAACTCGGCGACCCACCATGGCTCGGGGCGATCGCTGATCTGCTCGCTCGGATACCAATGTGGCCCTTCGGGCAGGCGGCTCGCGACTTCCTCGACGAGTTCGGGCACACCTCGTCCGGTGCGGGCCGACAGCGGCACGTAGGCCAACGCATCGAGGGGCGCAACGGCCGCCAGTTGCCGACCGATGTGCTCGCGGTCCATTCCGTCGATCTTGTTGAGGACGACGATGAGCCGAGACGGATCGAGCTGCGCCGCGAGGAAGGCATCCCCTCGCCCGTATCCGGTTCTGGCGTCAACCACGAAGCAGACGAGATCGACGTCGCCGGAGGCCTCGCGGGCCGTCGCGTTGAGCTTCCTGCCCAGCTCGCTTCGAGGTTTGCCGACACCGGGGGTGTCGACGAACACGATCTGCCAGGCCGCTGTCGTACGGACCCCGCGCACCTGGTGCCGGGTGGTCTGAGGCTTGTCCGAGGTGATGGAGACCTTCTGGCCCAGCATCTTGTTCAGCAAGGTCGACTTGCCGACATTTGGGCGACCGAAGAGCGCGACGAATCCGGATCGGAAGGGTTGGACGTCCGCGGCCACGTCGGTCGGAAGATCGCTCATGACCCTGCTCCACTCATGACCCTGCTCCACTCATGACCCTGCTCCACTCATGACACGGCCTCGGTTTCTCGGCCGGGATCGCGGGCGAGGATTCGCACCTTGGTGATGCGGCGACCCTGCACACGCTCCACCCTCAGGATGTACCCATCGACCTCGCAGGTGTCGGCTTCGTGCGGAATGCGACCGAAGACATCGAAGACCAGACCGCCAACGGTGTCCCAGTCGCCCTCGGGTAACTCGAGTCCGGCCAGATCGTTCAGTTCGTCGATCAGGATGCGGGCGTCGACCTGAAGACTCCCGTCGCGCTGCCGCTGGACCAACGGCTCTTCGACGTCGTACTCGTCGACGATCTCCCCGACCAGTTCCTCGATGAGGTCCTCCAGGGTGACCAGGCCCGCCACACCTCCGTACTCATCCACGGCGACGGCCATGTGGAAGCTCTGCTGCTGCATTTCCTTCAGCAACTCACGGACCTTCTTGGTCTCGGGAACGAACTTGGCCGGACGAAGCAGCTGTTCGACCGCTTCGCCGGTGCGGCCATCGAGCTCGGCCCGAATGAGGTCTTTCACGTACAGCAGCCCGGTGACGTCGTCGACCGTCTCGCCGACGACGGGTAGGCGGCTGTATCCCTCGGCAGAACTGATCTGCAGGGCCTCGGCCACCGAGGATTTCGCACCGATCGTCGTCATGTCGGTTCGGGGCACCATCACTTCCCGCACGACCGTGCCGCCGAACTCGATGACCGACTCGATCAGATCTCGCTCGTCCTCGTCGATGACCGAATCC